>JABBBA010000140.1:5627-7538 GCA_018607685.1 K189A clade bacterium
AGGTTGACGTGAAGCATTAATGCTGCCAGAAACCGGGCTGAGAATTGTGCAACGAAAAAGATGGCCCACCGTGTGCCAGGCGTTGGAGCACGGGGATTATCGAAATGTAAAACCGACCTTCTATCTATTACGCATTAGTAGACAGAAAACCAATCATTAGCTGTTCAACGGTGTCTGAGACAGTGGGAACTAACATCAGTGTTGCAGCCCAGCCGACTGCAATGACTGCACATAGAATCAGGTAACTTTTAGTTTTCATCGATTGCTCCTTCTCGCGGCGCCAGTTCGAAAATCCAGGTGTCGCCGTCGATTATCTGTTTCTTTGAGATGGCTGCCGCGTCAGGTGCACCGCCGGAATACTTTTGTGCCAGTTTTTGAGCAATACCATCGATGGCTTCACCTTCGCTGACTTGAATCAATTGTCGCTCGTACCGAATTCCGTTTATTCGAGCAACTGCCAGGCCATCACCTTCAGCGGCCTGAAATGCCCAGTCTTTCCAGAGTCGACCAAGAAAAGATCGCATATACCCCGACGGAACGTAAATTTTTCCGCCGCTCTCCATGACAAAAATCCGCCTTGAACTCATTGGGTTATCAAGCTGCAGCTCAATCACAAAGGTGTCATCGGTGAAACCCCAGTCGGGGTCGGGGCCACTGTGAAGCTCACCGGTAACCAGCTCGCCGCCGGGAAATAAAATAGAAGGACCATCGGCGTCCATATAGTCAATTTTGAGCGTGATGATCGTGACCGCCCCAATAAGAACAACAACACCCATGACCTGTAGAACGATACGAAGCATCTAGCCTCCTGAGAATTTAAGATAGTGGCCGATAAAGCAGACCACCTGCCCCAACGCAGGGATAGTCTAACCGAAAGGCTGCATTTCACACCTTATAAAGCAGCAACTTACCGATACCAGCAGTTAGCAGTTTTCACACTTGGATTTCAAGGGCGCATAGAACGTAACATAGGCTTCGTGAAACCTGTATATAGTCAGGATACTGGGCAAAGTTAAAGATCAGGAGTTTGTAGAGATGATTAAGGCAATACGTGGGTTGGTGTTTATGGCGTTATCCGTGGTCATGGTAGCGACTGTCGCAGCAGAGGAGCTTTCGACGGTTGAAGCAGATGCGCGTCCGGCTGACTGGAGGATAAACCTTTCCAAACCGGAAATGATGTCGTTCGATAGAAATGAAAAGATCTATTGGATAATGAAAACCAATAAAGGAGAGATGAAGTTCGAGCTGCTTCCCCAGGTTGCTCCGATGCATGTCACCAGCACCATATACCTGACTGAGCAGGGATTTTATGACGGGTTGGTTTTTCATCGAATCATCCCGAAATTCATGGCCCAGGGAGGAGACCCACTGGGCAACGGGTCCGGTGGGCCAGGCTATGTGTACAGTGGCGAGTTTCACCCTAACGTCCAGCATGTTCGTAGTGGGTTCCTCAGTATGGCGAACAGAGGGCCGGGTACAGATGGCAGTCAGTTTTTTATCACGTTTGCCGCCGCTAGATCGCTGGACGGTAAACACACCATTTTTGGTGAGATTGTTAGCGGCTATCCTGTACTGGATGCCTTGGAACGTCTGGGCTCGCGTTCAGGCAGGACGAGGGAAAAGGTCTTCATTGAGTCAGCAACGATTGAGCGTGTAAAGAATTAGCCTGCGCG
Source organism: K189A clade bacterium (assembly GCA_018607685.1). Lineage (GTDB taxonomy): Bacteria > Pseudomonadota > Gammaproteobacteria > Pseudomonadales > Azotimanducaceae > UBA9659. The sequence continues at coordinate 7,301 of JABBBA010000140.1, forward strand.
CCGTCAGACATTGTGGTGTGAATCGCTAGTGAGCAGGTTAAGAGGATGTTGTCTTGACTGGCAGAAAGTTGTGATGCCGAATGTGCGAGATCTCGCGGTTGGTGTGGGACGGGAAAAGTGTGTGTCATCCGACACTTTCCTAACTTCCCCCGAACTTTCCTCGAACTTTCCCCGAACTTTGCGAGCGATAACCCATTCACGATCGATCACTCGGACCTGGCACCTGATCCTGACCCCA
>JABBBA010000052.1:0-6362 GCA_018607685.1 K189A clade bacterium
AGTTTTCCGCGCAGCGGATAGTGCTGGTCCACGGCTTTTACAGAAGAAAACTGCGCCCGCTCTTCCGAGAAAACCATCGAGAGGAAGCCCAGGGTTTCAGAAGTCCTGAGCCCAAGAGATGTCGCGTATTCAACAATTTCGGTGTCAATGGGCTCGCCCGAAGAGATCACCCTGTCGGCGGCAAGGAAGGTAGAAGATTCTGTTAAAAGAGCCTGCTGCAGTCGATCGACAAAAAGCGTCACCGTCGTCACCGAACCCACCGCAATCACCAGCGACGCCAGCAATAACGTGAGCTCACCTGCTCGCCAGTCACGCCACAGTAGTTTCAGTGCCAGGGAAATAATATTCATGGGTTAGCCAACAATGCTGGATATCGCTTCAGGCTGACCTGGAGGTTCAATGAGTTCACCGGATGCGATATGGATGCTTCGCTCACAACGATCTGCGAGTCGATCATCATGGGTCACCAGCACAAGCGTTGTACCAAACTCTTCGTTAAGTTCGAAAATCAGGTCAATAATATGCTGACCCGTGGTCGTATCGAGGTTTCCTGTAGGTTCGTCAGCGAACAGAATGTCGACGGAGGAGGCAAATGCGCGCGCTATTGCAACCCGCTGCTGTTCACCGCCCGAGAGCTGGCGTGGGTAATGCTTCATCCTGTGCCCCAGACCAACTCGCTCGAGTAACTCGTAGGCCTTGGCCTGGGCATTAGAATCTCCCTTGAGTTCTGAGGGCAGCATCACGTTCTCAAGCGCGCTAAGACTGGCCAGCAACTGAAACGACTGGAACACGAATCCCACCAGCTCGGAACGAACTTTCGCCCTTTGCTCCTCGTCGAGGGACGTGATCTCGTAGTCTCCAAGTGTTACCGTACCGTGGCTGGGTGTATCTAAACCCGCCAGCAGGCTTAACAGGGTGGTCTTGCCTGAACCGGAGGCTCCAACAATAGCAACCGACTCGGATTTCTTGATTTCCAAATCGATCCCTTTCAATATGGTCAACTGCCCTTCCGAGGTGCTGACTGATTTACCAAGGTCTTGTGTTTTGATCATTGCTCGCATAACTAAAATTATTGTCGCTCTGTATTGTTTCAGTGCCAGCCAGTTCGCTCCAGCTGATACGCTTCTCGTCTATGGCGACAGCATCAGTGCTGCCTACGGGATGGATCAGGAACAAGGCTGGGTCAGCCTGCTGGCCCACCGAGTTGCCATGGATCACCCTCATTACAAGGTCATCAACGCCAGTGTATCTGGCGAGACTACCGGTGGCGGGGTCACAAGGTTACCCAAAAGCCTCGAGTTTCACCAACCTGATATTCTTGTCCTTGAACTCGGCGGAAACGATGGGCTTCGCGGATATCCTATTTCCAACATCCGCGACAACCTGCACATCATGATCCAGCAGGCAAAGGCCACCGGGGCTAACGTGCTGTTGATTGGTATGGTGTTACCGCCGAACTATGGCCGTCGATACACCCTCGCCTTCGAGGAGATATTTTCCTCGCTGGCAGAAGAGCATTCACTGCCGTTTGTACCTTTCCTGCTGGACGGGATAACCACCGGCAAGGAACTCGTTCAGCGGGATGGAATTCATCCAACCGTTGAAGCCCAGCCCAAGCTTCTTGAGGATGTCTGGCCTTCCCTTTTACCTTTGCTCTAGCCCTGCATTCGAGCCCTATGTTCCATCCCGGTCTTTTACACAGCTTGCCCTAGCAGTACTTCCTGATCTTTCCAGTCAGGCATCACTTCATCCATCAGCGCATAAAAACGACCATTGTGCGCAAAATGCCTGAGATGACAAAGTTCGTGCGCTATAACGAAATCAATTTGCGGTAGGCCGGCTTTCATTAGTAGCAGGTTAAGGCAGATTTCACCGGTGGACGAGCAACTCCCCCACCTCGCCTTCATTTTACGTACCGTCACCAGAGATGGATCAATCCGGGACGTAAAGAAACCGCCGACCACCTGAATTCTTTCAGGAAACAATGCCTCTGCCTGCCTTCGGTACCAGTGAATAATTTGTTTCTCGACCGCCACCGGGCTGGAGGGATTGGTGCATGAAACATAGATACTGGTATTGTCGGCTTCCACAACATTGAAGCGACTCTTGGCCAACACCAGGGGCATCCGGCGGCCGAGGTAACTGACCTTTCCACCGGCGGTGTAGTCATTACGCGGTGCGGTTGTGCGGCTCGCCAACTCCGATTCCGCGGCGACAATCCAGTCGAATTTACTGCCAAGAAATGAATGGATATCGCGCCATGCGCAATTCGTCGGGACTCTGAGCTCCGGCAGTACTCCCTTCTCCACATACAGGGCCATCGACTTCCTGCGGCGCCTGACTACCCTGACGTGAATCGCTGTATGCTGACGTTTTATCTCGTAGAGATATTCTGATGTGCGTCCACCGGTCTGGTGATCCACACATGTGACCTCAGTGCCTCCTGAATGAAGGTCCTCGCTCACCTGGAACTAGACACGGGGAATAATCATCCTGTTTAGCTACTGCCCCCAAGGCAGGGAGGAGACAGTGGTGCCTCGCCATTTTTTTTACGCCACTCTTGTTCTGTGTAAGTGTGAATCGCAAGCGCATGAATATCATTTGCCAGCTCATGACTGAGGATCCCGTTTACCTGCCGATGCCTGGCGATCAACGCCATTCCCTGAAAAGTTTCACTGACCAGGACCACCTTAAAATGAGACTCCGAGCCGACCGGAACGTTGTGGTTACCGCTTTCATTAACGACCTCCAGGTGCTGCAGGTCCACCGCGCCCGCAAGCTTACGTTCTATCGTCTCGTGGATCGTCATGCGCGCTAACCCTTTTCCGTCAGCGTATACACACCGTCCCAATCAGCACTTGGCGGATTGTCGATGAACGCCTGACATCGGGAGATGTAAGTCAGGGCAGGGCCATCGTCATCAAAGATATCAAGACACCGTGAGAACTCACTCTTCGCCTGCCCGAAATCCCCCGCCTTGTAGAGATCCAGCCCCTTTGAGTATTGGTCGACGAGATCCGCAACTGCTCTAACGGTCTGGTTCTTTCTGCCCAGCAATTGATAAACAGTGACCGGCTCATTCTTTCCCACCACCCTGATTCTGTCCAACTCGCGAACATCAATGTCTGTCTCACAGGACCTGAAGGTCGATTCGGAAATCATCATTCCTGACCCATACGCTTTGTTAGCACCTTCCAGACGCGAGGCCAGATTCACTGCATCACCCATGATGGTGTAGTTCATTCTTTGAATGGAACCCATGTTCCCGACCACCATCGATCCAGTGTTAACACCCATTCTAACCGTCAGGGGAGGAACGCCTTCCTGCACCGCCCTGGCCCTCAGTTCTACAAGTCGATCGTTCATATCAATACTGGCAAAACAGGCTCTCTTGGCATGATCCGCCTGAATGGCAGGCGCCCCCCAAAAAGCCATGATGGAATCACCCTCAAATTTATCTACCGTTCCTTCATACCCAATAATGATGTTACACATGTCAGTCAGGTAGTCGTTCAACAATTGAACCAGTTCTGACGGCGTCAGGTGTTCTGAAATTGACGAGAAACCCTGGATATCAGAGAAGAAGGCCGTCATCTCGCGTTCCTCACCACCCAGTTGGATCTTCCTCGGATCTTCAACCAGGTCCTCAACCACTTTGGGTGAGAGATACTGCCCAAACATATCCCGAATCATCGCCTTTTGGCCCATTTCCGAGATGTAGAACCTGATATTGATGGCAATCAGCGAGAAGATCGAAGCCATCAGCAGGTAGCTCATGGAGACCACCAATCCAGCACTGACATAGATGTAGGTGGTGAACACGACATAGGCGAGCAGTACTGCAATGCTGATACTGTTCCTGCGGAACGGAGCCTGAATCAGGCGCGTACCCACAAATACTGCCAGCAAAAGGAACCCAAGCAATAACTCGACGACCAGCGACGCAGCTTTTAGCGGGCCATTATTTAGGATGGTCGAAATCGAGTTTGCGATCACTTCAACGCCGTAGACGTTCCCGACGGGGGTTTCAAACTCATCGTGGGCAACCTCGGCGACCTCACCGATCAATGCGATCTTGCCCTTTACGAGGAAAGCCAGATCCTCGAGTTCTTCTTCATCATCCACGAATAACAAATCTGATGCGGATATTCCGATAATTTCATGCAACTGAGCGGTACCCCCCGTGACACCGGGCAGCAGCGGATAATCAATATACATTTCATCAAATTGATCCAGCTGTACTTCTGTTTCGGGTCCGATGCGGAGGACACCACCTGCAAGCTCCGGCTCTTCGCCGAGAAACATGGAGACCGCCTCTACCGCAAACGGCCAGGCATCAAAAAGATTAACCATTTCTTCATGAATACGCAGACGGACAATACTTTCAGAAATCGCACTGTTCGGGCTTATATTCGAGTAACCGTTGTTGGTCACGTCACTAAATCTATCGATGGCAGTGTTGAGCGCCAGGTATTCCCCGTCCTCTATCTCGGCCTGGGAGACCATTAACACATTGCCTGCCTCTTCCAGCGCATCCGCCAGTGTCGGATCCTCGCCATAGGCACTGTTGAAGTCGAGCAGCATGTCGATCGCAATCACGGACGCACCCATTTCCTTCAAGCTCAGGACAAGAGTCGAAAGGTCTGTTCTACGAAGAGGGTACTTGTCGTACTCGGCGTAAAATGCTTCATCGGTAAAGACGATGACGACATCTTCAGAAGGACTGGTGAGGAAATCATCACCATAGTGCGTGCGCAGAATCTGGCGATACGAAAGTGTTTCGTCTTCGATAAGGGAGAAGGCCTCCCGATATTCCAAAATCATCGCCAGAAGAAAGAAGAAGACCACGGCAATCAGATCGTATCGTTGTTGGTTCGAGCCCATTACTACTGATCACCTAAAAAAAGAACCCACAGGCATCTTATAAAATACTTGTGGGCTTTTACAGTGATTTAATGGTCGACCGGCGATAAACGCCGGTCACCAGGGAAGATAGATTAGTAATCTTCTTCCAGCGCTGCGTTATAGAGCCTGGCTTCGCTTTCCCTGAGGTTACTCAGTTTCAGATCCTGGTAAGACTGAATCAGCAGAGGACGCATATCATTGTCGTCCGGATTCTCCTGGAAATACTCACGATAAGCATCCATTGCCGCCACATACAGACCCTGCTCTTCAAGCAGATTCGTTTCGAGGAAAATATCGTCGCCGATCTGGTCCAGAACCGCACCCAGTTCTTTTTCTTCAGCCGCTGACATAACCTCAAACTTGCTGTCCTTGTTCGGTATGTAGACCGTACCGTCCTTATCATGAACTTCAACTCGATAGGTATGCTCACCGGCACCACTACTTGACACGTTGTATCGGATCATCTCTGAGGTTGACTGAGCAGGCACGTCAATCGGCGCTCCGCCATCGATCACCAGCTTGTAAGAGAATTCAGGACAGGCATTTCTCCAGACAAGGTCTGAGTGCCCCGGAGATACCGTGACGTTTCGAATCGTTCGAACCTTGCTGTCACAGGCCTCATCACCTGCGTTAACGCTCCGACGCACGGTCGTGTAACGCTGCGCCTTGGCAAACTTGTTCATCAGGCTCTGGAACAGACTTGTCTCTTCCGCTTCAGGCTCGGATAAGCTGCCCGCAATAACCAGGACATCGCCACTGGAAATTTCAATCTCGCTATTCGAACCCAGTTCCTGGGACATGCCCGATTCCTGGTTGATCAGCGTTCCGGAACCGTCTTTACCCGTTCTGATGTGATAACCGGAAAACAGGTATTTTGTTCGTCGAACTGGATTCCACTTGGTTCCGTTTCGGCTGTACTCAACCTGCCCTTCAATCTGGACAAGTTTTGCGACAGGAGGTTCTTTCGCGAACACCTGACTGCCTGTGATCGAAACCAGCAAACTGACTAAAAGACCGAGGCCCAACTGCTTCACTTTCATTGCATTTTCTCCGGTTCATTACTCTTCGGTAACAAACAAAATTTTCTTTTTGGATTTCAAAAACAGATACCCTGATTAAGCATCATAAACCAGTTGAGGACCCTTGCTCCTCCACCCGTCGGCTATCTCCGTAACTTCGTCGAGCACATGACATGCATTGTATCCGACGAACAGCACTGATTTTTGTGCGCCACGTCACACTCTACCCCTTGAATTGTACGCATTTTGTAAGCGGACCCACCCCAAAGCCCCACGTCCGGCGAAAGTAGGCTACACACAACCTCTGGATAACACCAAGCCAGGCCAAGAACAGCCTGCTTTGAGCAGGTACGCTGCACACAACCGGTGGCCGAAACTATCCAGGCCATGGATGGCCTGGCCCGCAGATTAATCGTTGAAGACGATTAATCTGGCGCG
>JABBBA010000052.1:6451-7487 GCA_018607685.1 K189A clade bacterium
CAGGATGCACTTGGTCATAAACAAAACAGATCAATCGAAGCAGTACTCCAATTGAATATCCGCCACCTCAAGCAGGTCTCCCACTTCCAGCTTGCGCGATTTGAACCCGATAGGTTCGCCGTTAACCACGGGCGTTTTGTTCCGATCCTTGCCGCCATCAACATGAATAATAAAATGACCCTGCGGACGCTTTGACACGGCTGCCATCTGGATACCAGGTGTACCAATGGACGTCATGGATTCCTCAAGTTTAATCACCTGTCCCGGCTCACCGCCTTTTACGTACTTCAGGTATCCGTCGGTCTGGTTTAAAACCGGTACTTTCCGGACTTTCGTCGTGTCCCTACCAAGCGGTTCCGATACGGTTTTCGAGGATGAGATTTGTGGTGGCGCTGAATTATCGGGAATATGTACACGTAACTGATGCTCACCGATGGTAATCAGGTCCTGGTCTTTCAGTGCGTGCTCCTTAACCTGCCTGCCTTTCACATGCACGCCATTCGTTGACCCCAGGTCACGGACAATATAACCGTTACCTACAAATTCGATTTCTGCATGATTGCCGGATACGGCAGGATCCTTGACTGAAATATCACATTCAGCTCGACGCCCTATGGTGAGTTTGGTCTTCTCCATAAGGACCTGTTCGATTGGCTTGTCTTCTCTTATGACGATGATCTTTACTGTCATCTATCTGTACCCGCTTAAGATCTTTGCTGTCACCTGGGTATACCTACCCAATATCTCTACTGTCGCCTCAGCTTACTCACTCGAACCAGTTCGTAATACGTTCAAGCAATCCTCCGCCGGTCTCAATAGGATATGGCTTGGCAACATGAATCAGAATAACCGAAACGTTATCCTTGCCTCCATTTGCGTTAGCCAGTTCCACAAGATAACCCGCCAGTTCCGGTAGATTACGACTCAACTCAATAAATGCCCGCTCAATGTCACGGTCCGGCACCATGTCGTGAAGGCCGTCCGAACAAATCAGATAGACATCATCTACCTGGGTTTCGTACTCATGACACTCAAC
>JABBBA010000067.1:0-4588 GCA_018607685.1 K189A clade bacterium
GTTCCGGGTATTCACCGAATCGTCGTGCCAGCTTTTGAATCAGTTCATAGCGGGAATGTTCTCGCCGCGCCAACAAATCCATTGCGGCGCGACGGACATCGGAAGGTTTGACTTCTTTCATTTGTCTACAATCACAACAGGAGTGACCATTAGGGTAACAGCCACTGTAGCCACGTTATCCACAAAGCAAATGGCAGAGCCACCGACAGCCATCGCCGGTTTCCCTGCAAACTTAGACTGCCTGGTAACTTCTTAGGCACTGCCAATCGGCGTGACGTTATCAAGATCCTCATCTTCCGCGGCTTCGCCGTCGTCAAGCAGCTTAGCCCGAATCTGTTGCTCGATGTCTACGGCGATATGTGAATTCTCGGTAATATATTCACAGGCGTTCTTCTTACCCTGGCCAATACGCTCACCCTTGTAGCTGTACCAGGCACCCGCCTTGTCTACCAGATTGAGCTGCACACCCAAATCGATCACTTCGCCCATATGATAGATTCCCTTGCCGTACATGATCTGAAATTCGGTTTGCTTAAAGGGAGGCGCAACCTTGTTCTTGATGACTTTAACGCGGGTCTCGTTACCGATAACCTCATCGCCTTCCTTGACGGCGCCAATGCGGCGTATGTCCAGACGGACGGAGGAATAAAATTTCAGTGCGTTACCGCCGGAAGTGGTTTCGGGGCTACCAAACATGACACCGATTTTCATGCGGATCTGGTTGATAAAGATAACCAGGGTGTTCGAATTCTTGATATTGCCAGCCATCTTGCGCAGCGCCTGACTCATCAGGCGAGCCTGAAGCCCGACATGATGGTCGCCCATCTCGCCCTCGATTTCCGCTTTTGGTGTCAATGCAGCAACTGAATCAATAATCACCACATCTACTGCGCCAGACCTGACAACCATGTCGCAAATTTCCAGTGCCTGTTCGCCGGTATCCGGCTGGGAAACCAGCAGGTCATCGATATTCACGCCAAGGTTCTGCGCATACAGGGGGTCCAGGGCATGCTCAGCATCGATGAAGGCACAGGTTCCGCCGCCTTTCTGGGCTTCTGCAATGACCTGCAGCGTCAGGGTTGTTTTACCCGAAGACTCCGGACCATAGATTTCAACAATACGTCCACGGGGCAGACCACCTATCCCCAGCGCAATATCCAGGCCCAGCGAGCCGGTTGAAATTGCCGGGATTTTCTCCTGGGGAGAATCACCAAGACGCATCATGGCGCCCTTGCCAAATTGCTTCTCGATCTGGGAAAGTGCAGCCGTTAGGGCCTTCCCTTTTTGAGTGTCTTTTTTCTCATCGTTATTTTCAACGTCAGACATATTCTTTCCTCTTTATCCGTGTCACTATTATTCGATCACTGTTTATATATACAGTATTATCCATATTATCATTTAAACGCCAAATGCTTTTTTCAACTTGTTTTGTTTCGCCCAGATTCACGTAGAATCGACGGCTAAATCTCACAGGGATTCGCGTTGACCACCCCCTCTACCAACGCCACACCATCCAATCAGCATACGCCGATGATGCGCCAGTACCTGGGTATCAAGGCCCAGCACCCGGATGAACTCCTGTTCTATCGCATGGGCGACTTTTATGAGCTGTTTTACACCGATGCCCAACGGGCCGCCGAAGCGCTCGACATTACCCTCACCGCCAGGGGCTCATCAGCGGGCGAACCCATCCCTATGTGCGGTGTTCCCTTTCACGCGGTAGACACCTACCTCGCCAAACTGGTCCAACAGGGCGTCTCCGTTGCCATCTGCGAGCAGATAGGCGACCCCGCCACCAGTAAAGGACCCGTTGACCGGCAGGTCGTGCGTATCGTCACGCCAGGCACACTTACCGAAGAATCCCTGCTGGATGCCGGCCGTGACAATCTTATTGCCGCCATCAGCACTGATGGCACGTCGTTCGGCCTCGCTACCCTCGATGTTTCCAGTGGCCGATTTGAGCTCGCCGAACATCCAACTGAAACCAGCCTGGTCAGCGAGCTTCACCGACTTTCTCCTGCAGAGATTATCCTGATGGATAATCAGGAGTATCCGCTACTTGCCACAGAACATGCAGGTTCAAGACGCCGGCCGGAGTGGGAATTTGACCTGACCTCCGCCAGGGATTCACTCACAAAACAATTCAACGTCCGCGATCTTGCGGGCTTTGATTGTGATGATATGGACCTTGGTATCCGCGCAGCGGGATGCCTGCTCGGCTATGTACAGGAAACCCAGAGGACCGAGCTCCCCCATATTAACCGTCTGCAAAAGCTGACCAGCGATGAAGCCGTGCATATTGATGGCTCTTCACGTCGGAATCTTGAGCTGACGCTCAATATCCATGGCGGTGAAGAACACACCCTGTTTGCGGTGTTGAACAAAACAGCCACCAGCATGGGTGGACGATTACTACAGCGCTGGATCAACCGCCCCATCCGTTCACGCCAGGTACTGGGTGGACGCATGGATGCCATTGATCGAATTGTTCAGGACAAACATGCTGACCCCATGTTCGCCTGCCTCCGCAACATTGGCGACATTGAACGAATACTGGCACGGGTCGCGCTGCGATCCGCCAGACCACGAGACCTTGCTCGCCTTCGAGACGCTCTGGCTATTCTCCCCGAACTAAGCGACCTCCTCGGTGCCATTGATGCAGATCGCATTACCCAGCTCGCCCAAAAATGTAGGCCAATTCCCGAGCTGGCACGGGAACTCGAGCAGGCAGTGATTGAAACCCCCCCGTTGTTATTCGGGAAGGCGGTGTCATCAAACCTGGATACGACGACGAGCTGGATGAACTCCGATCCATTAGTGAGAACGCCGCGGAATACCTGATCAAGCTTGAAACTGAAGAGCGGGAAACCACAGGCCTTAGCACCCTCAAGGTCGGGTATAACCGGGTACACGGCTATTACATCGAGATCAGTAAGAGCCAGGCAGAGAAAGCCCCCGTCCACTATGTACGGCGCCAGACCCTCAAGAACGCCGAGCGCTTTATTACGCCGGAACTGAAAACCTTCGAAGACAAGGCGCTCAGCAGTAAAAGCCGCGCCCTGGCAAGGGAAAAACATCTTTATGACGAACTGCTGGAAGTGTTAGTAGCACAGCTAGCGGTTCTCCAGGATCTGGCCGATGCCATCTCTGAGCTTGACGTGATTAACACCCTCGCCGAACGTTCAGTCACATTGCAACTGGTCCGACCCGCGTTAACCCAGGATCCAGCACTCGAAATAGAACAGGGCCGTCACCTGGTCGTTGAACAGACGATGGATGGCACCTTCATTGCCAATGACCTGGACCTGGGCGGCGACACACAGTTACTGATTATTACCGGCCCTAACATGGGTGGTAAATCGACTTACATGCGGCAGTGCGCCATTATAACATTGTTAGCGCACATCGGATGTTTTGTGCCGGCCAGGTCGGCAAGCATTGGCGCAATCGACAGAATTTTTACCCGGATAGGTTCGTCCGATGACCTGGCAAGCGGCCGATCAACCTTTATGGTGGAGATGACAGAAACGGCGCTTATCCTCAATAACGCCACACCTCATTCACTCGTGTTGCTGGATGAAATCGGTAGGGGAACATCGACCTTTGACGGTTTATCCCTGGCCTGGGCCGTCGCCAATTCAATTGCAACTGATATCCATGCCTTAACATTGTTCGCAACGCACTATTTTGAACTCACCACACTGCCTGAAAACCTGGCGCAGACTCGAAATGTACATCTTGCTGCCCGCGAATTCGGTGAGGACATCATATTTATGTATGCGGTCAATGATGGTCCCGCCAGCCAGAGCTACGGCTTACAGGTTGCAAAACTCGCCGGCGTCCCCCAATCGGTTATCCGCATCGCACAGGAAAAGCTGCGCCAGCTGGAAGAAAACGAGGTCAGAATGGAGACCAACCCGACACAGGCCGATCTCTTTGTGGCAGGCGTAGCCGAACCCGATGAACTCCGAACACGGCTGCAGGAATTGGATGTGGATTCACTCTCCGCGAGAGATGCGCTTGAGCTTCTTTACGAACTGCATCGAGTCTCCAAAGAATAAATGGCCATAAACAGCCTGTAGACCCCCATAAACAACCCCGCAGTGGATTGTCAGGACCACAAAAGCTGATAGAATGCCATTTTTTACAGATTTGTAAGCTCAAGGGAACGATATGACATTTGTGGTAAGTGACGGTTGTATTAAGTGTAAGCACACTGATTGTGTAGAAGTGTGTCCAGTAGATTGTTTTTACGAAGGGCCCAACTTTCTGGTCATCAACCCTGATGAGTGTATCGATTGCGCCTTATGCGAACCTGAGTGTCCAGTCGACGCCATTTTCTCTGAAGACGAGCTTCCGGAAGCTGAACAGGAATACCTCGAGCTGAATGCCGAACTTTCCCAGACCTGGCCAAATATTACTGAAAAGAAAGATCCCCTACCCGATGCTGAAGACTGGGCAGAGGTGAAGAACAAGCGGGACCATCTACAAACCTGAGCGATCGCAGGAAACGAGGCTCCCTCGTTTCCTGCTTTTTTTATGGTCGTCTACTCTGCACCTGTATCCCTCTGACCTCATCAGGTCCCAC
>JABBBA010000067.1:4688-7462 GCA_018607685.1 K189A clade bacterium
CCAAGTAGCGCTCAAGGCTGTTTAACGCGCTGGGAGATACTTCATTGGGTCGACGGGTTTGCCGTCCCGGCGAATCTCGAAGTGAAGCATCTCAACATTGGCGGCTGTTTTACCCACGCGTGCAATAGATTTTCCTGCCTTCACCTTCGCACCCTCTTTCACCAGCAGCTTCTCGTTGTTGCCATAGGCCGATAGAAAATTATCGTTGTGTTTAACAATCACCAACTGGCCGTAACCCCTGAGATTACCCCCCGCATATACAACAACACCATCGGCCGCTGAGGTCACTGCATTACCTTTACCACCGGCGATATCTATTCCTTTGTTAACGGGTTGGGTCAGGGAAAACCTGCCAATGACGTCCCCCTTAAGTGGCCATCGCCAACTGGCAACGGGTGCACTCGCCACTCGAGGTGCTTTTGATGTTTTGGAAGGTAGCTTTGGCGATGATGTCGATGACGATTTACTTGCGACCGGGCCGCTATCTTTCCTGGGTAACTGTGCCGAGCCCTTCAATCGAATCGCCTGGTCAACAAAGATCGTATAGGGCGGGCGAATATTATTCATCTGAGCGAGACTCTTGTAATCCAGCCCATAACGGAACGCGATCGAGTAGAGAGTGTCTCCCTTCCTGACGACATAGGTACCGGAGCCCCCGCCACCATTGTAAAACGGCGACAGTCCCGCACACCCGGTGATTAAAAGCACCAATAGCAGCAGGACCAGGCCGGAACGCCCGGTCTTGTTATTCCAGATCCTTTTCGGCATTCGATTCTTTGAGGAAAGCAAACCTGTCCATCAGAAAAATAACAAAAACGCCCGCAACCAGGGCTGCAAGCGCCAGCAAAACCTGTGGGTCTCCACCGGTTAACTGCTCGTAGGCGGCAGGCAGGACCGGTTCCTGCACCACCGGAATCTGGCCACCGTCGGGTTTAATCTGGTAGCTCGTGGTATGTTTCCACGGCCAGATTTTGGTCAGAGAGCCGAGCATAAATCCGACAAGCAGCGCTACCGTAATGTCATGAAACCGGGCAAGCAGCACCGTCAGGATTCGGGAAAAACACATCAGGCCCACGACGCAGCCCAGGCCTACATATCCAAGTGTCAGCAACTCGAAGTTTTTTATCGCGGCGATCACTGTCTGGTAAAGACCGAGCACCAGCAGCAAAAAAGACCCGGACAGGCCGGGCAGGATCCATGCACACACGGCAATGCATCCACCGGCAAACAAGACCAGGCCTGATATCTCAGCCTCAACCGGTACCATTCGTACCACCACCATTCCAAATGCAACGCCCATCCCCAGGGCAAGGCCACTTTCTATCGACAGGGGCATCAGGCGACGCCCAACAACGAATATGGACGACAGCACCAGCCCAAAAAAGAATGACCAGATTCCAACCGGGTGCTCGGCAAGAAGGTAGCTGACGCCACGGGCCAGTATCAGAACCGTCATGAGCATTGAGCCGAACAATACAAACAGAAAACCAAGGTCATACTGCTTCCACCAGGCTTTGATGCCGATCTTCGGCAGCTCCAACAGGCTAAACGGGGTTAGCCGCGCAATGCCATTAACCAGCCTTTCATAGAATCCTGAAACAAAGGCAATCGTGCCCCCCGATACGCCCGGCACAACCTCGGCGGCACCCATCAGGAACCCGACCAACACAATACGAATGTAATTATTCAATTTTTTATTCACTGTACGGGGATCAGGACTTGCCGCTCAGAAGGGGAACAAATCTGACCGCCTCAAGCACCTGCTGCTCTATTTCATCACCATTTCTTTGTACCAGTACCAGCTCCTGGAGACGCGCTTCACCTACCGGCACCAGCATTCTGCCCGTGGGTGAAAGTTGTTCAATCAGTGCTTCCGGTATGACCCGGGGTGATGCCGTAACAATAATGGCATCGAACGGACCCCGCTCTGGCCAGCCCATACCGCCATCGGCATGTTTGAACTGAATGTTGCGATAGCCGATCGTCCCCAGCAGTTCTTTCGCACGATTTAACAGTCCACTGATTCGTTCAACGGTGTAGACCTTGGGCACAAGCCGCGCTAAAACCGCAGTCTGGTAACCGGAGCCGGTACCGACTTCAAGCACGTTCTCGATTGGTCCATCTGCGAGCAACGCCTCCGTCATTTTAGCAACAACATAGGGTTGTGAGATTGTCTGGTTAAACCCGATCGGCAGCGCTGTGTCTTCGTAGGCGCGGTGCGCCAGTGCTTCATCGATAAAGGCATGACGTGGCGTCTCGCTAATGACATCCAGGATATGCTCGTCCTGTATGCCCTGCTCGCGAAGTCGCTCCACCAGACGGCTCCTGGTTCGCTGGGAAGTCATACCGATGCCCTGCAGGTTGAGATCTGTTGTCATTGGGATGCGTCCTCAACCAGAAATAGCTCCCGGAGCAAGCTGGTTGCATAGCTTCCCGGCGGCAGCCTGAACTGTAAAACAAGCGCGTCTTCATCGAAGGTCCAACTCATCTCATCCGCCCGGACCATAAGGTCACGGGTACCGACTTTCGCCCCCAGTTTCCTGAGTCCTGCCGCCCAGGCCTGTTCTGTTTCATCAAAATATTCCTCACCCGGCTGGGGGTCCCTGGACTTACCGATTAGCGGTCCCTGCGCCACGCCCGAAGCATCACCTTGCTCAAGGTGCCTTTCACTTTGTTCAAGGTACCTTTCACTCTGTTCTAGGTACCTTGCGAGGAATCCATTAAACAGCCAGGAACGCGCCGCAGATATCATCATTCCACGGTTGCCGCGAACT
>JABBBA010000022.1:0-6201 GCA_018607685.1 K189A clade bacterium
TTTCTTCGGTTCATCTTCGTCGTAATACGTAGGATTCAAAGTTATCAGTAAGTAGTTGAAATTAAGTGAAAATATAATGGAACGATGACAAAAAGTTTCAAAAACGTGCGCCGCGTCACAGAAAATGCCTCTGAATCGTCTCCCTGTCAAACCCAGGCACCTGATTTAGCAGATCAGCAATAGAACTCGATCGCATTAGTCCATTGACCTATTGAGTGGATTACTCGCCCAGGATTTTCCTAACTGTGCTTTCCCCGTCATCGAGAAGCCCCGCAACAGGGCTTCTCTCCGCTCCTTGTAATAGCAGGTTGCGTTTGTAATTCAGCCGGTCCCGAATCATGATGGGCATGAAACCATGCCGTTGAACTATTTGTGGAATCCGAAGTAGTAAGCAACCTGATGTTGTTTTTGCCAGGCCTTATAACCCTGGTTGGGGTTATTTCTGTCCTTGGGCTAATTAACTACCTGATCCGTCGGGATCTCACAGAGGAGCTCAGCGTATCCCGTCAGCTCCTAATGTTGTGTTTAACGGCGGCGGGGTTGCTGATGGTGATTTTTAGCCTGCCACTTTCGGAAACGAGCCGCGGTCAGATTCTAAGCCTGTTCGGAATCGTCGTCACCGCTGTCATTGCACTTTCTTCCACGACCTTTGTCGCCAATGTCATGGCGGGTCTCATGCTCCGCGCAGTTAACAATTTCAGGCCCGGTGATTTCGTTCGTTCTGAGACATTCTTTGGCAGGGTTACGGAGCGGGGTATCTTTCACACGGAAATCCAGAGCGAGGATCGTGATCTCATCACGCTGCCTAACATGTACCTGGTAAACAACCCTGTCACGGTCGTGCACAATTCAGGCACTATAATATCGGCGACCTTATCGCTTGGTTATGACGTTTCACATGTGCAGGTAGAAGAGCTGCTCATAGAGGCAGCTAATGAAACTGGCCTCGAGGACGCTTTTGTACTGGTCATAGACCTGAACGACTTCTCGGTTTCATACCGTGTTGGCGGATTCTCGAATGACGTAAATCGTCTTCTAACCACCAAATCCAGCCTTCGCAAGAATATTCTCGCCATGATACACGGGGGTGGCATTGAGATTGTCTCACCCAGTTTTATGAACCAGCGCGTGCTGGCACCGGAAGAAAAGATCATCCCTGCGCGACGTCCAGAGAAGGCCAAAGATGACCTGGAGAGTTCACCCGAAGACATGATTTTCGCCAAGGCCGGTAGTGCCGCCGAACACGAAGAGCTAAAACAGGAACTCGCCACGGCACGTGAAAAGCTTGAGGCAATCATCGCTGAGATCAAATCGTCAGAGGGTAACCAAAAGCTTGCACAGGAAAATGAACGAGAGAGGCTCAAGACCCACATTGAAACATTAAGCGAATTGTTAGCGGCGCCACAGGCAGGTGATTGACAGACAAAAACTGGAAATGCATTGACCGTCGCACGTGTTCCGTTGGTCCTGGGCCAATAGGCTACACATGCGTTTTGTACCCAATTTGCATAGTATTCAACACATTAGATCCGCACTATAGGAAATGACATGAATTTTGAATTCAGCGAACAACAACTCGCAATCCAGGATGCTGTTGCCCGGATATGCCAGGACTTCGGTGAAGATTATTGGCTGGCGCGAGACACCGACGGAGTTTTTCCGGAGGAGTTCGTGCGCGCCATTACCGACGGTGGTTGGTTGGGCATCGCAATGCCTGAAGAATTTGGTGGCGCCGGGCTGGGCATAAGCGAGGCGCTGGTGCTTGCCCATACCATCGCACGATCCGGTGCTGGTATGAGCGGCGCCTCGGCGGTTCACCTGAACCTCTTTGGTCCGAACCCTATTGTGGTATTTGGTACGCATGAGCAAAAGTCTCGCTTCCTGCCAAGACTTATCCAGGGGCAGGACAGGGCGTGCTTTGGTGTTACAGAACCCAACTCGGGCCTCAATACCTCAAAACTGGAGACTCGCGCCGAGCGTGATGGTGACAATTATGTGATTAACGGTCAGAAGCTCTGGACGACGACGGCGCAAACTGCCACCAAGATTCTGCTGATTGTGAGGACCACACCTCTGGATGAGTGTGAGCGCCCAACGGATGGCCTGTCTCTCTTTTTCACAGATCTGGACCGGGATAAAATTGAAGTGCGACTCATAGAAAAAATGGGCCGCAAAGCCGTAGATAGTAATGCGCTATTCATCGATAACCTGATCGTGCCGGTCGAGGACCGTATTGGTGAGGAAGGCGCTGGATGGAAATGCCTGCTCCATGGACTGAACCCCGAACGAATCCTGATCGCAGCCGAGGCTGTAGGTTTAGGCCAGGCAGCATTGGAAAGGGCGGCTAACTACGCACGCGAACGTGTTGTCTTTGACCGCACCATTGGCAAGAACCAGGCGATCCAGCATCCGCTTGCGGTGAACTGGATGGAACTGGAAGCCGCGATGCTGATGGTTTTCAAGGCTGCATCACTCTATGACAGGGGCGAAGCCTGTGGCGCCGAAGCTAATTCAGCCAAATACCTGGCGGCAGAAGCAGCGCTGTCAGCCTGCCAGAGAAGTGTTTTGACCCACGGCGGTATGGGGTACGCTAAGGAATATCATGTAGAACGGTATTTACGTGAAATTATGATCCCTGTCATTGCACCTGTATCGCAGGAGATGATTAAGTCATTCATCGGCGAAAGAGTACTGGGACAGGAAAAGAGCTATTAGAAGAGCTGTCGAAAGTGACCGCATTCCTGGAACTGAATGAAAGAATCAGCGGCGGTAGGCAGTAGATGGTTGTTTGATATTCGAAGTGATGAGGTCAGATGGAACACTCGGCTAATAACATAGCAGATCTGGTTACCGGCATTGTTCTACTGCTGTTGATTGCAGCAGTAACCACCATCATCAGCAAACGGGTCGATAAGTTACCGCTAACGATCCTTCTGGTCTTCGTTGGCATCGCCATTTCTACCTTCGGTCATGATGTTCCTGGATTGTCGCTTCTTAGTGAATTTCACCTCACACCGGAGCTGGTACTTTTTGTATTCATCCCGACGCTGATTTTCGAATCTGCATTCAACCTAGATGCCCGTCAGGTGTCCCGCAACATCTGGCCTATCCTGACACTGGCCATTCCAGGACTACTGATTTCCACCTGTATCATTGGCCTTATCTTCTCAGTGTTCACTGACTTCGATCTGATGGTGGCACTACTGTTGGGCGCAATCCTGAGTGCTACCGACCCCGTGGCGGTTATCGCGATCTTTAAACAGCTTGGTGTACCAGAAAGATTAACCATCCTGGTGGAAGGTGAGAGTCTCTTTAACGATGCAACATCACTGGTGCTTGCCACTATCCTGATCGGTCTCCTTACGGCAGGGTCATTTTCTTCAGACGTGCTCGTCAGTGGTACAGGGGAGTTCCTGTTTGTCTTTGCGGGTGGCGTTGCCGTTGGTTGGATACTGGCCTTGCTGACGGGCTATACGCTGGGACGAATAGAGTCTGACCCCGGGATTGAAATCACTCTAACGACAATCCTGGCCTATTTTTCATTCATCATTGCTGAGCATGTTTTTCATGTCAGCGGCATCATGGCGGTTGTCGCCGCCGGTGTGACTATCGGCTCGTGGGGTAAAACGAAAATTTCACCCAGTACATCTGAGTTCATGGAGCATTTTTGGGAATATCTTGCGTTTGTCGCCAATGTCTTGATCTTCCTGATGGTAGGTTTGCAGATTGATCTGCTCGTATTGTGGGACTCTATAGACCTGATAGCGCTGGTCGTCGTTGCGATGCTGATATCGCGAGCTCTGGTTATTTTTACGGTTGTACCCTTGATGGGGCGATTACCAGGTGCAGAACCGATCGGCGTGCCATTCCAGCTCGTCATGTACTGGGGAGGGCTAAGAGGCGCCATAGCCCTGGCGATTGTTCTGGCACTGCCACCTTTTGATTACAAAGATACCCTGATCTCCCTGGTCATGGGGGCGGTCCTGTTTACGCTGGTAGTGCAGGGCCTCAGCATTGAGAAGCTGGTGAAGTTTCTTGGCCTTGATGCGCTCAGTTTGTCAGATTCCCTAACGAAACTTGAGGGGGACAAAAATGCACGAGAACAAGGGCTGGAGCGTCTTAATGCCCTTGTTAGCGGAGGTCTGTTTTCGCAACGGATCGCTGATAACCTTCGAGAAAAATGTGAAAAAAACCTGCTGGAGCTGAGTGCTGAAATTAAGACACTCAACAGCACGATGAGTCCTGCAGAAATGGCCAAGATTCTGGCGATGAGATGTCTTGCGAGAGAGAAAGCCCGGTTCTATGAATTGTTCTCCCGAGGGCTGATCAATGAATGGGCTTACCGTGAGCTGGACCACACGGTTGCCGTGCAGATAGATGAGGTTCGTCATCGAAGTCTGATGCCGACGGTAAAAATAGAGAAATCGATTGGTAAAGTAGTGTTCGAATCGATTATCAACCTGTTCGAAACAGTCGGGGTCAGGTCATTGGCCGAGCGATTATCGACCTCCAGCATTATCCGGGACTACGAAGTTGCCTGGGGCAGATATCGCGCGGCGAACTCAGTGCTACACGGTATGGACGCTATAGCGGGTGAAGGTGATATTGATGCCGCAACCACTGAGGAAATCCGCCAGGTCTATGAGGACATTCTAAGCGCGTCCAAAAGCCATATCGATGAGGTCGCTGAGCAGTATCCGGAATTTGTAGAAACAGTGCAGGAACAACTTGGCCAACGATTGTTGCTGGTAGCAGAGCATGAATCTGTAGAGCATGCGGCTGAGATGGGCATGATAGCGGAAGGTATCGCACAGAAAATACTCAAGGAACAGGCTAGCCGGATCAGGCAACTCAAGCAGGACAACATGTCGGCGTGTTTCGAAATAGAAGTGACGGAGATTCTGAAAAAGGTACCTATGTTTCAGGGTGTTGGTGAGAAAGAGCACGCTCTTATCGGCGGTTACCTTCGTTCACGTACGGTGCCTCGCGGCAAGGCAATCATCAGGCAGGGAAATGCAGGCGATTCCATATTCCTTATTGCACGAGGTATCGCCAACGTGGAGATCGCAGATGGAGAAACCATTAATCACGTTGCGACTTTGTATGCCGGTGACTTCTTCGGCGAAAGTGCGCTACTTCATGGCACACCGCGAAATGCAACAGCGATAGCGGCGACACCTTGTTCTCTGTATGAATTGAAACGTCACGACCTGGACCGGATTTGTGAGCAGTACCCAAAGATAAGACAGACGGTGGAAGAGGTAGACCGGGAAAGGCTGAGCTCGAACACCACAACCGGTTATCACAACACCGACCAGTGATTGCGGCACTTCCAGCGAGACGACCGACATAGAGAAGAATAGTAAACGTGCGAACTCTCAAGAATATATTGGTAGTGCTCGACCCTCAGCGCGAGGAACAACCCGCCCTGGAACGTGCCGTGTACCTTGCCAAAGCGACGGGTTCAAGCCTGCACCTGTTTCTTTGTGCCTTTGATACTGCGATTAGTATCGCCACCTTCCTGACCGGTGGCCAAAAAGAAACATTCATCAAGACGATCCTTGATGGCAGTACCGTGATGGTAGAGCGGTTGGCGAAAACCTGTCAGGAGCAGGGCGTTAGCGTTACCTTCGACGTCGTATGGGATCGCCATCCGGTTGAGGCCATCGTCAGCCAATGTAACAACACCCGTTATGATCTGGTCATGAAGTACGCGCGAAATGCGTCCCGCAGCGAAGTCATGTTCAATCATTTTGACTGGAACCTGATGAGGTACTGTCCTCATCCGTTGATGCTGGTAAAAGATGGCCAGTGGGATGAAGTAGGGCAGGTGCTGGCTGCCGTTGATGCTGCCCCGGAATCGACAATGCATGAAAACCTGAATAAATCGATCCTGGACAGAGCCAGTTACCTGGCTAACGCGCTCGACTTTGAGCTACACCTCGTATCAGCTTATCCAGCGCCTCCGGTATTCGCGCCGGTGTCTGTGGCAACAGAACAACAAATTAACTATCGTTCAAAGATGAGGGCGATGGTCGAGACCCAACTTGCTGAGCTGGCATCTCGCTATGACGTACCCGACGATCGGATCCATGCCCGTGAAGGACCTGTTGACTGGGTTGTCCCCGAAGTTTCGAAGGAACTGGTGGCTGAATTTGTCGTATTCGGGAATGTATCGCGGGAGGGCAATGCCGGACTCAG
>JABBBA010000022.1:6211-7453 GCA_018607685.1 K189A clade bacterium
CAGCATAGGCAGCACCGCCGAATCAACCCTCGATGCATTGAACACCAATGTTTTGATCGTAAAAACCTAACAGACAAGCAGGGTGCTCAATGCAGGAAAGTAAACATCATGAAGTAGTGATTATCGGTGCCGGGGTCTGTGGCATCTATCAGTTGTATCGTTTGCTGGAGTTAGGCATTAATGCCACCGTTCTGGAAGCCGGTAGCGACCTGGGTGGTACCTGGTACTGGAATAGATATCCCGGTGCTCGATTCGATTCTGAGAGTTACAGCTATTCATATTCGTTTTCGGACGAACTATTGCAGGAATGGGATTGGAGTGAACACTTTGCCAGCCAACCCGAAACCCTCAGCTACCTGAACTATGTTGCGGACAAGTTCGAACTGCGTGAACACATGCAGTTTGACTGCAGGGTCAAGGCTGCGGTTTTCGATGAATCTGCGTGTGTTTGGAAAGTCTCCCTGGAAGATGGCCGGAGCCTGACAAGCAACATACTGCTAACAGCGATTGGAATGCTCTCTACACCGACGCTTCCCAGGATTGACGGTGTTAATGCCTTCAAGGGTGAATCCTTCCACACCTACCACTGGCCGAAGGAACCGGTTGAACTGCAAGGCAAGCGAGTAGGTGTTATTGGAACCGGCGCTACAGGTGTACAGGTGATTTCCGAGATCGCAGACAAGGTCGGTAGCCTGACGGTCTTCCAAAGGCGCCCCAACTGGTGCGCGCCGCTTAAGAACGGACCTATCGATGCTGCCACGATGGCGGAAATCAAATCCTCCTACGACGAGATATTTGAAAAATGCAGATCAACGCCAGGGGGATTCCTGCATGGGCCAGATCCTCGACATGTCGAGGACGTGCCTGTTGAGGAACGTATGGCATTTTGGGAAGAGCTCTACAATTCACCGGGGTTTGGCGTTTGGCTGGGTAATTATCGAAACGTTTTAATGGAAGACGCTGCCAACGCGGAGTACTCAGCCTTTATCGCTGACAAGATTCGCTCCAGGGTTCAGGATCCTGAACTCGCGGAGAAGCTCATTCCAAAAGATCATGGTTTCGGAACCCGGCGCGTTCCCCTTGAAACGCATTATTACGAGGCTTATAACCGGGATAACGTCAGGCTGGTTGACCTGAATGAAACACCCATCGAGTGCATCACCGAGAAGGGCGTGCGAACGAGCAGGGCAGACCATGATTTTGACCTGATCGTTTACGCGACAGGTTTTGATGCCATTACCG
>JABBBA010000226.1:0-3103 GCA_018607685.1 K189A clade bacterium
TCATGGTGGCGGCCACACGGGACCAGATTCGCGCCGACGAACGCTAACGGTCAGGTGCTATGGCGACGACGTTGTCTACGCGCATCGCCCAACCTCAATGCCCACAGCACCGAGTCGACCCGGACTGGGTTTAAGTCTTAAACCCGGGGACCCGCTACGCCACTCTACCTGCCCACAGCTGCGCCCCAACAAACCTTGCTAACTGTGTCGTCGCCTATCGTTTTCTACGGCCGTTTTCGTTCATTAGCCGGCCAGGTAATCCTCAATGACGGTTTCAAACTTATCCTGGGCTTCCTCAATGAGTTTAGGCAGGTGATAAGTAGGAAAGAGATCATCACAGGCTTCATAATCTCGTAGTAAAAGCTTGGAGAGGTTGCTTTTGTGCGCCTCGGTTGTACCGTCCATGATGCCCATCTGAGGAGCGGACATCCACATCTCACCTAATGGCGTCTCGTTGGACATACCGAGAGCACCGTGAAGGTGAATCGCCCGATAGACGATGTCGTGATTGACTTTTGCGGCGCTGATTTTGATCGCCGCGATCTCTTTTCGAATCTCTGCCGTGTAAGCCTTGGTTTTGTCGATCAACCAGGCGGTGTACAACACATGCAGACGAAACTGCTTCAGCTGAATATAGGAGTCTGCGATATCCTGCTGCACCATTTGCAGTTCTGATAGCATCTGTCCTTTGGCCTTTCGTGAAAGCGCGCGCTCGCACATCATATCCAGCGCCTTTGTGCAGACGCCGACGGCACGCATCGCGTGGTGGACTCGGCCGCCACTCAATCGGGTTTGTGAGCCGACGAAACCCGAGCCTTCCTCGCCGAGCAAGTTATCTGCAGGCAAGCGCACGTTGTTGTAACGAATATAGGCATGGCCACCTGAACTGGTCAGATCGTAGTTTTCCTTAAGTGGTGTACCGAACCCATGTACGTTTCGTACGATTTCGACGCCCGGTGTATCGCGATCAACAATGAACATTGATGCTCGCTCTAACAAATCTTTCTCTGGAGATGTAATGGCCATGACAATGAGAAAGTCAGCAGCGGCTCCATTGGAAGTGAACCATTTTTCCCCGTTAAGCACCCACTCGTCGCCATCCCGGCTGGCAGAACAAATAAACTCGCCTGGCTCGCCAGCGTGCGGTTCGGTCATGGAATAAGCAGAATGCTTCTCACCCGACAGCAGTGGTTCCATGTATTTCTTCTTTTGTTCTTCGGTACCGTTGTGGGCAATCAGTTCCATGTTGCCCGTATCGGGCGCCTGACAACCAAAAATAGTAGGGCCCATTCGGGTACGACCGAGCTTTTCGTTCAGCAGGCACAACTTGACCTGCCCATAGCCAGGGCCACCAAGATCAGCGCCCAGGTGAAATCCCCACAGGCCCTGATCTTTCACTTTTTGTTTCAAGCCCTCGATGTGAGCCTTAATAGCCTGCCAGCTATCACGGTCAAGCGAGTCTCCGTTTTTCGTTCTGGGTGCACGAAGAAAATTGTCGAGCGGCTCGATTTCTTCCCTGGCGAACTTTTCTACCCAGTCGATCTGTTCCTGAAATTCCGGTTCTACATCAAAGTCGATGGCCATTTTATTTCCTCAAACGCGTTATTATTTGTTTTTAGTCGAGACGACCATTGTGCATTCGTAAGGGCTTTGAGGTCTAGTAGAGCTTGTAAGCCTGTGCGGTATAGCCCCAGCCGCAGACATCGAACTGAAGAAGGGTATAGGATTCATCCGCTGACAGCAGTCTGAGTGCTGGCAGCCTGCTTCAGAAAGTGTCTATTGAGCTTGCTGAATATGGAAACGAAACAATAGCCAGTCGCCGGGAAGGCACTGACCAGGACTAGATATGAACCAAAAATACACGATGCCAGACACAACGCGGATTGCTTTCTTCATCGCTATAACACTCCTCTCCGCTTGTTCGAGTCCTGCAGATGACACCAAAAAGTGGCTTGTCGGTGATCACCATAATGACCAAACTGACTAACGCGGTGCGCCTGGCGCCCACCGCTGCATCCTCGTCCAGGCAATTAATCGCGCTGCTGGTGGTTGTCGCTGTGGCCCTCTGTTCACCCCTCTCCTTTGCCGTTTCCTATCAGGCCTCCACCATTGAGACCGGCGAAGTTGGCCAGCAGACCGTCCTGGCTGCATTTTTATCTACCGCCGACGTCGCCGACCTGGTGTTGATCAGCATCGATAAAACAGGGCGTCGAACCGTTTCTGTCGTGCCTCAGCGCGCCGGACGGTACGCAGCGCCCGGGCCGGGGCAGGAGCTTGATACTGATCTTGTCGCCATTGATGTGGGTCGCTATCAGGGTCGTGATGCCATTCTCGGTTTTACGCAGTCCGCGGCTTTCCGGCTGGACCCGTTTACGGGCAAAAAAACCAGGCTTGCTGACATCTCAACCCTGTATGGCTCGGCGATTAAGGATGCACTACCGCACATTGATCTGTTCACGGACATTAACAGCGACGGCATGGATGACCTGGTAATACCAGGATTTAATGGCTTTCAGATCCATACCCAACAAGCTGATGGTTCCTTTTCTGCGCCCGTTGATCTTCCCGCGCCGCCTATTGTTGAGCTCTCGTTCAATGATTACCCGTGGTATCAGCCACGGCAAAAATATATTGGCGATGTGACGCTGGATGGCCGAAACGATATCTCGGTCCTGATTGACAATCAGCTGCATGTGTTTCCGCAATTCGACAACGGTCAGTTTCTGCCGCTACCCATAAGGGTCGATGCAGGCATCGATCTGGATTTCGGGGGCATGGAGGAATTAAGTGTTTCTATGCGGGATATGGATCAGTCGGACAGCTTATCGCGGGCGCTCATCAAGCTGCGGGATCTCGACGGAGATGGGCTGACCGATATGCTGGTCATCTCGGTGAAGAGTCAGGGTGTGTTCCGCAAACAGACATCGTATCAACTGCATCGCGGTATCGACGTTAAAGGGACGCTGACGTTTACCCCGGAACCCGTCACGACCATCAAAAGCAAGGGTTACCAGTTTGAAATCGAGGGGCTGGATTTTAACAATGATAACCAGACGGACATGGTGATCTCGGCCGTTGATATCGGACTCGGCAAGGTACTGGG
>JABBBA010000226.1:3113-5171 GCA_018607685.1 K189A clade bacterium
GGTACTGGGTGCGCTGATTACCGGGGCCGTCAGCATTGACCTGAACTTCTATCAGATGAGAGACGGGCTTTATTCCGCTAAACCCGATTTGAAGCGCGAGATTAAGGCAACGTTTGATCTGCGCTCCGGGGATTTCTTTTTCCCGTCGGTATTGATTGCCGATGCCGATGGCGATGGCATCGATGACCTGTTGGTTCAGGAGGGCGAAGATCAGCTTAATATTTTTCTGGGTTCAGGTGATGCCAACCTGTTTTCGAAATCGCCAACGGTGATCGATGTGCACATGCCGTCCGACCCGGAACTGGTGGTTGCCGCGGACCTCAACCGGGATGGCAAAGTTGACCTGGTGATGAGGCACGAGCCCAGTACCGGGCCAAAGAAGATTGTTCTTTTGGTCAGCGAGTAAACCGGCCGCCCTCCCCCAAAGCGGCGTCAGAGGCACATTGCCAGCGCACCGGGCGTGTCAGGACTATTGATTGGCGGTGCCGGGCTTACGGCTCATCACCCTCGTTGGTTTTTCTGTTGTGAGGCGCACCAGCGTGGTCTAACTCGATCCAATCCAGGGTTAGATCAAAGCGCCCATCGATGCCATCAGCCAGAATCAAGCCCATACCCGCGATGTCTGCGGCAGCCAAGGCAGGACGCTCCAAACGGCGACCACGCCATGAGGCATAAAACCCGTCAATCGGTAGCTCCACGACCTGCCATTCCCCGGCGATCGTCGCAAAGTCATGTTGGTATGAGGCCCGATCATCATCTCTATACAGCCTGAACCTGTAAGTACGACCATCACCCCGAACCTTAAGGCGAACCACTGAAAACCCTGACAGGTCCCAGTCCTGGCGATTACTCCGCAGGGACGCAAAGCCACCGCCGTTTGTGTTCAGGCGGCCGCTAAACTGGAGCTGCCCATTGTTGCTGGCGAAGCTGCTCTCTGAACGCCCGCCCATTACCGTGTCGTTAACCACCTGCCAGCCCATGTTGGTCTGAATCGAATCTTTGCCCATTACCCGCAAGGGTTCGGCGGCAGCCGATGAACTTAATGTCACCATGAGTACCATCATTTTTTGTAATAACGTCATCGGGCAAAAAACCTGAATCACTGTGAAGCGGGAAAAATCAAAACACAGCCACCTCCTCAAGTCACGTAATACGGGGCTCAGTGCTGAAGATGAAGTGTTGTGGGCCTGCGATGCCGACTGATTCCGATCAGACCCCCGAGTCTGATACGATCACAGGGCTTCATTCGAATCCACAACGTAGCGCATTCGACAGGGTTGACGTTAATGTACTGGAAGTTGCCCTGCCTGACCCAGCTGGTGCCGCTGTGTTGAACATACATCGCTGGTTCTCATTCGGAGGCTAACTCATGTCACTCCCTATAAAAGCAACGTTTCACCACGTAGGCATCACCGTTACAAACCTGGAACGATCCATTGAATGGTACGGCAAGGTCTTCGGTATTAAACCCGCGTTCTCATTGATCGTCTCCGGGTCGACCGGAGAGCAGGTATTGCGCTTGCCCCCACACGTACACCGGGCAGCATTATTACCGATTGGACCTGTCGCTATCGAATTACTCGAGTTTGAACCAACCCGCCATCCAAAAGGCCAAATGCGCCAGGACGACGTGGGTTACGTCTATATCTGTTTCGCGGTTGAAGACCTGGATGACGTGTACGCTCGCCTGACGGCCGAGGGCATCGACTTTCACACCGAACCGATGTCTGCCGATGAAGGACAGATTGCCGGTTCAAAATTCTGTGTGATGCGTGACCCTGATGGTAAAACGATCGAACTGGTGCAGGCGGGACCAGGCATGGTAGTACCGGCGTTGCATCAAGCGGCGGACGCAGGCTTTGATTTAAGTAATCCTTTGATCATGGATGGGTAGCGCCCACGCGCAATAGCTGATGATTGAATGCAGGAATCGCGTGCCATACACTCTGGTAGTTTACTCACTCCGGGACCACCCCCATGCGTGTGATTGATGTTGATGCCCACCTTCACGAGCCGGTTGACTGGCTTGAACAGGTTGACCCCCAACTCGCCGATATC
>JABBBA010000226.1:5181-7432 GCA_018607685.1 K189A clade bacterium
GAGCCGCTACGATTCATTGATATAGCCGACGGCATTTTTGGCATTTCCAATTCCGGGGTCGCGCGCCTGCCTGAACAACAGCAGCCTGCCAGCCGCAGGGAAACCCTGCTACCGGGTTTCGCACATCATCTTGAAATGACCGATGAACGCCAACCCGATCATCAGGCAGACGCGCCCGGCAACGCCACCTGTGATGCCGGAGCGCGACTGGAAATGTGCGACGCAGAAGGTATTGATGTGCAGTTCCTGAACCCTTCGTTCCTTGCCAGCTCGTTTGCCCAGGCAGCTCGCGCTAAACGCCACGATCTTGCGCCAAGTATTAAACACTGCTGGAATCAGTGGGCGATGCAGGTCGTTCAGGGCCACGTGGACCGACTCATACCCGTCACACAAATCGACCTGAATGACGTACCTGCTGCGGTCAATGAAATGACCCGCATGCGCAAGCTGGGCAGCCGCGCGTTTGCGATAGGCGAATCGCCGGTGGGTGTGCGTTCTGCCACCGGCAGCAACCAGTTAGCGCGCTCGATTACGCATCCCGATTTCGAACCACTATGGTCAGCGGCTGAAGACCTGGGCATGGCCGCGATTGCCCATGTTGGATTTGGCCGCGAGCGAATACAGTTCGGCTGGGCAAACAATGGTGGCAGCGATCTCAGCACCTACAGTTTGTTGTCATTGGCGATCGCGCCTCAACTGTCACCACAGCTGTTACTGGGCGCATTGGTGTTTGATGGCGTCCTTGAGCGCCACCCGAAGTTAACGGTCATCATCGAAGAACTCGGCATCTCATGGCTGCCACATCTATTGACGGTGCTCGATAGCGCCGTCGGCCGGAGTCAAAACGACCAACTTTCTGATGGACAGGTTCGACCGGATTACGCCGGGGGCGTCTATCGTTTGCCGCTGGCACCGTCTGAATATCTTAGACGCCAGGTCAGTGTGACGCCCCTGGTGGCCACCGAACCATTGCGCCCGACACTGGACCTGGCGCCGGAGATGCTTTGTTTTTCAAGCGACTACCCGCATGTTGAAGGTAGCGGTCAGGCGGTTGCGATCTGCGACAGGCAGCTGGGTGATCTTGACCCGGCGGGCCGTGCCGCTTTCTATCAGGGCGTGGGGGAGCTGATTGGCCTGTAACTGCGCTTGCGCTGCAAAAAACAAATGACCCAATAATCTTAAGCTAGAGCGTTCCCCCAAAAGAACTCACACCCAACGAGGTGAAAGATGGAATTTTTAAACGGCTCACAACACACACTGGAACTGCAAATGATCGGGGCTGCGGTGATCCTTGGTATCTTCCAGCTACTGCTGGGCGCTGTCGCCGCACGCGGGCAACAGGGTTACGACTGGGGCATGGGACCCAGGGATGAACCGAACCCCATTTCCGGCATACCGGCCCGCCTGCAACGCGCGTTCTACAACTATATGGAAACCTTTCCGATGTTTGTTGCGGCAATGCTGGCAGCGGTGATGCTGGACAAAACAGGCACGCTGACGGAAGTGGGTGGGTTTGTTTATCTCGGCAGCAGGATCGTGTTTATTCCGCTTTATGCGGCGGGTGTACGGAATATTCGAACGATTGTCTGGGTCGCGGCGGGGGGTGGTTTGTGCAGTATCTGTGCTGCGATATTTATTTAGATGGCCAGGTTATCGAGAGATTGGGGTTCCAGTGGGGGCTGATTTCAGGAGCTAATAGAATGCCAGAAGCTTTGGGTGCCAACCCTCACCCCTGGTGACCACCTGGGCACAACGGTTTGATTTACCCTGGTACTTTTTAATGGCGTTGCGGCAGTTGCTGTCTACAGCCAACCCGCAACCTACCCCACACCCGCCAACGACCAATAAACGCGAGGTTTCTGTCACCATCTCTTGTTGAATTCAGTACACTGTGCACGAATTTTTTTGGATATCGTTCCATGTTGGGTCCCACTTCGCACTCGTACTTTTCACAACGACTTCGCCTGCACTACGTCGACTGGGGTAACCCCGATGCACCGCCCATGCTGCTGATTCACGGCGGACGAGATCACTGTCGGAACTGGGACTGGGTTGCTGAACAATTTAGACACGACTACCACATCGTAGCCCCTGACCTGCGAGGCCATGGCGACAGCCAATGGATGATGGGCGGCGCCTATAACCAGCTCGACTATGTCTACGACATTGCGCAACTGCTCAATCAAAAACAGATGACGCCACTGACGATCATTGGCCACTCTCTCGGCGGTTCAATATCGTTGCTCTATAC
>JABBBA010000145.1:0-3781 GCA_018607685.1 K189A clade bacterium
CCCATACCCAGACAAAGGTGAGGACCACCTCCAAAGGCATTCCCCCGACGGGTTTTTTTGTCTAACCAGCGAGCGGGATCAAACTGGAGTGGCGCGGCATATTGTTCATTCTCAAAATGGGCCAACCCGTGCAATTGAAGGATATGGGCGTGCCCGGGAATATCAAAACCCATGAAATTGACCGGCCCTGCGCTCATTTTCGGGATAACCGGTGCTGGCAAATAGCAGCGCTCTACCTCAGAGATAACCGCCTTGAGGTTTGGCATGCTACCAATCCCATGCTTCATGGAGCCTAAGTTAAAATCACCAAGCTCATCCCTGATCTTTGATATCCAGTCGGGATGTTTTCCCAACGCCCAGAGCGCAGCACAAAGAATGTTGGCAATATTGCCAACGCCCGCAACGGACAAAAGATAGACGGTCCTCACCAGCTCATCTCTCGACAATGGGCTTAGCCCCTCAGGTAGAGCGCGCTCAATCACCAGGTCCAGGGAATCGTGTTTTCTGGTACCCGCTAATCTTTCATCTACGACTCTTTCAAAATAGGCAAAGGCCACATTCCTGGCTTCGCTATATCCCGCCGTGTCATACCATTTCTGACGGTCCCCTGGTTCAAGCGCCGAAGCAGGGATAAAGCCTTCTTCGAAGGTAACGAGCTGGTTAATCTCTTCTATCGAGACCAACTCCTTGAGTTGGCTCACATTCAGCGCCCGGGTGATCAGCCTTGAAAATTCAGGGTGCAGGTCCACCGTCGACCCGGACCATGCCTTCATACCCTGCGCCAATGTATCGGCTACGACTTCATAGTCGCGGGTTACGGCGGCAACGCCAAAAGCAGGCAAGATGAGTTTACGGGATCGCCGATGCGGTTCGCCGTCCAACTGCGTGACGTGCATTTCTCCCAGTTCCTGCCGAAAAAAATTACCTCCACTGGAAGGCGGGCCATATATCCAGCTGTCCGGAGATTTCCAGGCAGCGATATCCGCCTCATGGCCACCAATGACATAGGCCTGCTCGCCGCGTAACTCTGTTTGATAAACCGGCCCATCGCTTTTAATGAGGGATAGCCAGGAATCGGGGGTATAGCCCAGAAAACCTGGGTTAACAGGGCTGTTACTGGTAACTGGCGTCAGCCTGCTTACATCCAGCAGTGGTGGCTCAGTCATGTCGTATCCCGGATTGGCTTGGTAGCAGGCTACTCCGCGATTCACACCAACGTCAATCTATCTCTGATGTTGCGATCACCGCCCTGTTAAAGACGCACCAGCTTGATCAGTTGGACACGGGCAAGGGCTCAAATAAATCAATCAGTGCTTCAAATACTTCCTTCGACGCGCGACCGGTATGCATATACTCATTCGCGCTGACATCATGGATTCGGTAAATCGCACCGCGGAACACAGGCTTTCCGTTCACGGATGAAATTTCAATATTAATCCTTGCCATGAATCGAATTTCAGCGGACTCGGACATAATTTCATCAAGAGGACTGGTTCGCGCCGACATCGGCAAGCCATCAGACTCAAAACTAACGACAACAATGAGGTCGGCATTCTCCTCCGCCGGGTAATACCCTTTGCTTAGTAGCGCCGAAGTGACATTTGCCGACAGCAACGGCTCCATGAAAGGAGGTATCCCTTCATCAACCAGCTGAAACGAGTGAGCGTTGGTTTCCGTACAGCAAAAATCAACGGATAACTGCACGCCCGATGGGGCGCTTTGGCAACCTGCCAGAAACAGGCTCATTAACAAGAGGAGTGTGCGCACTATAAATCTCTATTTTGTCTCTAACAGATAATAGAACTTTTCGACTCTATTTGATTGTTCAGTGTCACAAAAGATTGACTTCTATCACCACAACGTGACACGGTTTCCTTTGGAATGCTCGGGCAATAATCAGGGAAAACGCAATGAATGATGGTGCACCTTCCAGAGACTGGATGGTATTCAATTCAGAAGAACTACTGGATAAAGTAAAGGGAAAGGATGCCAGGATATCGGAGTTCCTGCGTGTTCCTTCTCTTAGTGTATCTATCTATCGACTACCCGCAGGCTGCAAGGATATGCAGGCGCCTCACATGGAAGACGAGGTCTACTATGTCGTTGAGGGGAAGGCACGTTTACGTGTCGAAGATAAGGTTACAGAAATAAGGCCAGGCGACGTGCTCTTTGTACGAGCAACCGCCGCCCATTCCTTCTTCGACATTGACGAAGACCTGGTGGTACTGGCCTTCTTTGGTTCCAGTTAGCAAATTACCAGAGGTCGTACTTTTGTACCTCTGCGCGGCCTACCACCATGTGATGGACCTCATCCGGGCCGTCGGCAAACCTGAGATGACGCATATCAGTATACATTTCAGCAAGTGGCGTCCACTGTGATATCCCGGCGGCACCGTGCATCTGGATCGCCTGGTCAATGATCTGGCAAACCTTCTCAGGCACCATCGCTTTAACCGCACTGACATAGACCCTGGCCTCTTTGTTACCAAGCACATCCATTGCTTTAGCAGCCTGAAGAACGGAGAGCTTCATGGCGTTAATCTCTATACGGGCTCGCGCAATGACCTCAAGGTTCTTACCCAGCTTGGCAATCGGCTTACCAAAAGCCTCACGGGTTGCAGAACGTTTCACCATCAATTCCAGGGCCTTCTCGGCTTTACCGACTGATCTCATACAGTGATGGATTCTTCCGGGACCAAGGCGAACCTGGGAAATCTCAAAACCCCTGCCTTCGCCTAACAATATATTGTCTTTCGGTACCCGCACATTATTGAATTTCATATGCATGTGACCACGAGGTGCATGGTCGTGACCGAAGACCTGCATCGCGTCAAGAATCTCAACGCCCGGTGTATCCATTGGAACCAGGATCTGTGATTGTTGTCTGGAGGGGGGCGCATCCGGATCCGTCTTAACCATGACAATCATAATCTTGCACCGGGGATCGCCTGCACCGGAGATGTAGAATTTCTCTCCATTAATGACCCACTCGTCACCTTCAAGCACGGCGGTGGTTGAAATATTCTTTGCGTCGGACGAAGGTATTCCAGGCTCAGTCATCACGTATGCTGAACGAATCTCGCCATTTAGCAGCGGTTTCAGCCATTGCTCCTTCTGGGCTTCAGTCCCTACGCGCTCAAGCACTTCCATGTTCCCGGTGTCGGGGGCGCTACAGTTCAGTGTTTCCGAAGCCAGGGAGACCTTACCAAGCTCTGCCGCGATATACGCATAATCCAGATTAGTGAGTCCGTCGCCGATCTCAGAATCCGGCAGGAAGAAATTCCACAACCCGGATTCCTTTGCCTTGTTTTTTGCTCCGTCCAACAACTCCAACTGCCTTGGATGCCAGGACCACCTGTCCTCTTTCTCTTTATCGAGCGCGAAAAACTCTTCAGTAATCGGCTCAACGTTATCCGTAATATGTTTCTTCACCGCGTCCATAAGGGGCTGGGCCTGTTCAGACATGGCAAGGTTAAATAGATCGGCTTCTAGATCCGGCATCGTAATCTCCTTTAGATACTCATTAGTAGAATCAACATTCCAGGTTATCGAGACTATCACCCCCATAGAACTGGGGAAAGCGAACCGAAGAGAGTGAATGGGTGTGAATAAGGGAGCAGACTTCTTCGCCCCGACCCCTCACTATTGGGTTCTCTAAAAGGTCCGACATAACCCCCCCTGATCACAAAACATACGACTTGCCGGTTGGACAAAGCGCTGTTCCCCTTAAGTACCATTTCCGGCACACTTCACAACTCTCCATTCGCATTCCCCGGAGCTC
>JABBBA010000145.1:3791-7421 GCA_018607685.1 K189A clade bacterium
CCGGAGCTCATCGGTGCCAATAGACCATTCATCCTACGAAATCGATGTCATGATTTCGGCGAAGTCGATCGCGGCAAAAGTTGAATCTCTTGCAAAAGAAATTACAGAGTTCTACACAGGAACAGACAAACTAGTGGTGGTGGGTCTGTTACGCGGTTCTTTTGTGTTCATCGCAGACCTCGTTCGGGAGCTCAATATGCCGGTGGAAGTAGATTTTCTTGAGGTTTCATCCTACGGGGACTCAATGGAATCGTCCCGGGAAGTCAGGATCATGAAAGACCTTCGCGGCGAAATTGAAGGCAGAGATGTGTTGGTGGTAGAAGATATTATTGATACCGGTCACACGATGGCCCACGTCATGACATTACTTCAATCAAGGGGGCCCAAACGGCTGGAAATAGCTACCTTGCTGGATAAGCCTTCGCGCAGAGAAGTGGAAGTCAAAGCGCGCTGGATCGGTTTTGAAATTCCCGATGAGTTTGTTGTCGGATATGGCATTGACTACGCCCAGCGAAACAGAAACCTGCCTTATATTGGGAAAGTCCGACAGCTGTAGTACCACTACTAGTAGTACCACCAAGGGATTGAGCCAGGCAGATTACCATCGGTTAACATAATTAATCTTCTCTCCGTCGCGGCAGTCGATCAGCCAGGACCGGGATATGTTTTGCTGATGACACAGAAACCTCAAAGTCATATCATCCGTTCGCAGTTGACCCTACCCAGATGACTCGCCAGGAAATAAACATGTTTTGGAAAATAAGCACCGGCCTATTAGTTGTCATCGCTATTGGCTTGTTCGCCTTCACAAGAACGATCGATGTAACGCCCGGCATCATCATACACTCCCTGTTTGGTGGCGGCGGTGGCACGCCTTCACAGCAGACTGTGCAATCAAGACTAAAGACCCCTGAAGGTTTTTCAGTTGGACTCTATGCAAGCAACGTCGTTAATGCGCGCGTCATCATGTTCACTCGTTCGGGCGATCTTCTTGTAGCCCAACCACGGCAATCCAAAGTCTCGATACTGGTAAGAGATGCCGACGGGGATGGCAAGACTGATGGGCAACGCGTCCTGCTGGACTACCTTTACCGACCTACAAGCATGGACTTTTTTGAGGACTACCTGTACGTCAGCGAGTCCAATGCCGTCGGACGCATTGCGTTTGATCATGAATCCGGCGAAACCATAGGAGAGTACGAACGAATCATTACCGGGCTAGGTGATGAGGGTAATCACTGGACCAAAACAATCCGGTTTGGCCCTGATGGTCTCCTGTATTTGTCCTCCGGCTCTACCTGCAATGTGTGCAACGAAACTGACGATCAACGGGCAGCCATCACTCGCTACAATGCCGACGGCTCAGGTGAGGAGCGGTTCGCCACGGGACTTCGGAACGCGGTTGGGTTTGACTGGGCACCTTTCGACAACCAGATATATGCAACAGATAACGGCAGGGACCTTCTTGGGGACGATTTTCCGCCATGCGAGCTTAATAAGGTTGAGCAGGGCAAGTTCTATGGCTGGCCAAACGTGAATGGGTTCGGCGATCTTGACCCGGATTTCGGTGACGAATCCAGATTGGATGAGGCTACCTCACCCGTGCATGGGTTCAGGCCCCACAA
The DNA here is from genome assembly GCA_018607685.1 of K189A clade bacterium. Classification (GTDB taxonomy): domain Bacteria; phylum Pseudomonadota; class Gammaproteobacteria; order Pseudomonadales; family Azotimanducaceae; genus UBA9659. The sequence continues at coordinate 5,417 of JABBBA010000145.1, forward strand.
CGCACCTCTGGGCATACGATTTATCGATCTGGCTGCTTTTCCGGACGAGTATCAAGATAGTGCACTCACCGCACTTCACGGTAGCTGGAACAGGTCCAGCTACGACGGGTACAAGGTAGTGTCGCTGCATCATAATTCTGATGGCAGCTTCGAAGAAAAGGATTTCCTGACAGGATTCGAGAAAGACGGAAACATCATCGGCAGGCCGGCGGATGTCACCGGGGGCCCAGACGACTGCGCCTACATTTCAGACGATTATGGCATGGCCATTTATCGCGTTTGCTTCGGTATTGAACAGGATGACATTGCCGCAATCTCTGCGTCTGTCATTCAGAAAACCGGGCTCGAAGGCTTTGATACAGCGACACTTCTGGAACTTCAATCAGACGGTCAACAACTATTCAGAACTCGTGGTTGCCTGGGCTGTCATGTAGTGTCACCTGAAGATGCTCGATTCGGACTTCGCCTCCTGAAATCCATCAACAGCAGGTACACACTGGATTCACTATCGGCATTTTTTAAAACCCCAACGCCACCCATGCCCCCTGTACGTCTGAATGAAGAAGATCAGCTGGCCTTGTCGGCTTACCTTCTGAGCATCGAATAAGACCTGCACTCGACTCCGGCGCTACTTATTTGAACTATCTATTAGATCTATCTATTAGAGACAGAATTCGGAAAAGGAAGGTAGGCTTCGCGCATCAGCGATTTGGCAGTGATGTGGATTTAACCGCATTATCCAACTCACTTTCCTCGGCTGGTATCGGTTGTGACGGTAACAACCCAAAACTGACGCTACTCATTTCGCCCCGCCGCAGGAGTTCAGTCTCACCAAACTGATTTCTAACGCTAATCAAGCCTGAACCTAAACGCATCACAATCATGCTTTGGGCATCATTATCATGCTCAACCAGTAGATCTGCCTCACCCGACTGTATGATCGCAGAAGGCGTGCTGATTTCCAGACTGGAGCCGACGCCTTTGAACGATTTACCGGTCGTCAGCCTGTAGCGACCACCGCTGGATGTCAGCCTCAGTTTGGAAGGTCCCCCCTTATAGGAATACTCACGGATTGTGAGCTGTACGTCTCCGCCCGCACGAAGCATCGTTCCATCGCGCAGCTTTACCTCGACCCTGTCTAACGAATAGGTAATCACGCTATCCCCAATTTCAAGGCCGGCGCCTGGTCCCAGCTCCAGATAACGGTCACCACGGAATACCCGGGGCTTACCCTGTACATCATTCACACGACCAATCGCCGTTTCAGAACCCGTACCCCAACTGCAGGCAGTGGCACACGACAACAGGGCAAGGACCAGCAGAGCACGCAGCATCATTATTCTCAAATTTGTCTCTCTCACTAGAAACTAACGATAACCAATAGAGGGGGAAAACAACAATCGTGACAGCGAGGGGTTACATGGATTAACCTCTACAACACGTTCTACTTTTATGGATATCACGTGACCCTTAATATCGTTAACCACACAGCAGAGCCTGCTCGCATTGAAAATTTTTCAAAGGACAGGTTCGTCAGCAAGGATTACATGGAGCATGAATGGGATGCCGTGTGGAGAAGTAATTGGCTGCTGGCCGGGCTACAGAGTGACGTGCAGGCGCCTGGAGACTATTTCATTTTCGATCTGGGACGCGAACAGATTCTGGTCACCCAAACTTCAGAGAAGGAAATTCAAGGGTTCTACAATGTTTGCCAACATCGAGGTAACCGCCTGGTCACCGATGAGCGCGGCCATGCTGTTAACTTTCGCTGCGCTTATCACGCATGGACCTACGACATTGATGGCAATCTTGCGATCATCCCTTACAAGGAGCGCTTCACTGACGGTGCACCCGGTGAAGATCGCGCCTTAAAAAAAGTACACACCCAATGCTGGAACGGGTTCGTCTTTGTCTGCCTCAACGATCAACCCATACCTTTCAAGGAGTTTCTTGGACCACTCGACGACATCCTGTCACCCTATCGATTCGACAAGATGACCCTGGT
>JABBBA010000025.1:0-3786 GCA_018607685.1 K189A clade bacterium
CGCCAGGCTGGCATCAAAAGCGGGGGCAGCCTGTGTAATCCACAAATTGAGTGCCCGTTTGGTAAAACTTGCCGCGTCCTGCGGTCCGGTTGCGATCTTTTTCGCCGTTTTCATCGCGAAATCCATTAACTCTTCTGCTGGGACCGCTTTACTCACCAGGCCAATCTGGTCTGCGGTTTTCCCGTCGATAAAATCCGCCGTCAGCAAGTAATACTTGGCTTTCGCGAGCCCGCAAAGCATTGGCCAGATGATGGCCGCGTGATCCCCTGCAGCAACACCCAGGCGAACGTGTCCATCGGTGATCTTTGCTTCCTCGGCCATCAGGCTGATATCCGCCATTAATGCAACCGCAAGACCTGCCCCCACGGCGGTACCATTAATGGCCGAAATAATGATCTTGGAGCACTGGGACATTCGATACACAAGATCCCCGGCTTCCTTGAAGGCCACCTTCATCTCGTCGTAGTTGTCCACCACTACCCGGACGTCTGCATCGTCATCAATATCCAGCCAGACCCTGGAAAGCGCATTGTGAAGCGCTGCGTCTGTGGCGTTCATTTGTTCAGGACGGTTAATGGTCATCAACAAAATGCCATGTTCCTTTTCCTCGAACAGAAGATGCTGATATTTTTTATGCCATTCTTTAGTCATGCTGACTCCTTAAAGCGTTCGCATGAGTCCTTCCTGCATGCAACTGGCAACAAGAACTCCTTCGGATGTGTAGATTTCGCCACGAGTATAACCCCGGGCATTGCTGCTTGAGGGGCTGTCCGTTGCATACAGTAACCAGTCACCCACGCTTAGAGGGTGATGAAACCAGATGCTGTGATCCAGGGATGCCACCTGCATATTTTCATGCTCATAACTGCCGCGATGAGGAAGTCGCGCAGTGCCAAGCAACGCCTCATCAGACTGATAGGCCAGTAGCGCCATGTTCAGCAATAAGGAGTCCGGCGCGGTGCCATTGGCCTTGAACCAGACGTGCTGCTCCGGTGTTTGTGGGACCCGTTCGAGTTTGGCTTTGTAGTTCTCTGTAAAACTCAGGAAGGGTCGCTGTTTTAAACCATCGACCATTTTCCGCTCATCGGGTGGAGAGTAACCAGGCGGTTCTCTGAGCTGATGCGAAACCCCCTCTTCTCGTTTGTGGAATGACACATCCATGTTGAAGATGGCTGCACCGTCCTGAATCACAACGACCCGCCGCGTGCAGAATGATCGGCCATCACGAATTCGCTCAACATCAAACAACGCAGGTACTCGCCAGTCACCTGGCCTCAGGAAATACGCATGCAGCGAGTGTGGTAGATACTCGTCAACAACTGTTCGAGCAGCCGCGACCAGGGATTGCGCAATAATCTGCCCGCCAAAAAGCCGCCTTTTTCTCGCGGGCGGATGATGACCTCGAAACAGGTTGTGTTCGATGGTCTCAAGGTCCAGGAGCGCAATGAGTTCTTCAAAAGGTGTCACGAGATTCTTTGTAACCGGCGGCGGGACATGGCTTCAAGGTTAGACATTCAAGCAGGTGAAAGCCATAATCAATGTGACATAGATCGTGCCACTATCAAACATTTCATGGAAGTCGACGACATCAACGCAACAACAGACGGTAGAAAACTTCGGAGTGAAGACAGCAAGCGGCGGATCGTTTCGGCCATGCTGGAGCTGGTTCGTGAAGGCAGAATGGCGCCGACCGCAGAGGAAGTGGCCAACCGCGCCGAGGTAGGTCTTAGAACGGTTTTTCGCCGGTTCAAGGATATGGAAAGCCTTTACGCCGAAATGTCCGTTGCGATCAATGAAAAGGTCGAATCTGTCATCGAGGGATCGACTTTTGGTAAAAGCTGGCAGGAAAACCTGTCAAAGATGGTTGATCGACGTCTCCAGGTTTATGAGATCATCATGCCCTATCGCGTAGCCGCAGAGGCTCTAAAGTTTCAGTCAACGATCTTGCTAAACCGTCACATGGAAATTGTGCGGGACGAACGTCAACGTTTACGCACCCTGCTGCCTGAAGAGCTGCTGGATGACAGGCCGATGATTGAAGGGCTTGAGGCCGCCCTGTCCTTTGATATGTGGAACCAGCTCCGAAATGATCAGCGTCTTGGGGCTGACGAGGCAGGCGCCGTTGTCTCGCGGATTGTCGAAAGTCTTCTTAATGCACCCAGATCGTGAAAAGCAGCTGAATTTAGGCTAGACTGCGCCCCGTTAAAAGGTCGGGTAGCCAAGTGGTTAGGCACCGGTTTGCAAAACCGCTTACACGGGTTCGATTCCCGTCCCGACCTCCAATTTTCCTGCTGTCTTCTTTAACCACACCATCCAGCATAAACAACCCGGGCATCCCTAGTCGTTTTTCATTCCTGAATACAGATCGGGCCAGGCCAGCCTCAGGTACTGCACCATGGACCACAGTGTCAGTACAGCCGAGGTATACAGCAGCACATAACCTAACAACACTGGATTACTTTGTTCCGGCCCGGCGCCCAGCAGAAGAATAATGGCAATCATCTGGAACACAGTTTTCACCTTACCCAGAACCGAGACGGCGACACTTCGACGCTCACTATAGTGAGCCATCCATTCTCGCAACGCAGAAACAACAATCTCCCGCCCAACGATCACAATCGCCGGAATCGCGAGTATGGCGCTCGCATGAACCTCAACCAGCAGCACCAGCGAGGTCGCCACCAGGAGTTTGTCTGCAACCGGGTCAAGGAACGCGCCGAAGGGGGTCATCTGACCCATTTTGCGTGCAAGGTATCCATCCAGCCAGTCAGTGATAGCAGCGACAAAAAATACAATGGCTGACGCCAGATAACGCCAGTCAAGCGGCGCTGTATAAAAGACGATAATCAGCACGGGAATCAGGAGAATCCTGAGACCTGAGAGCAGATTGGGTATATTGATTCTATTCACGATTCATATCTTACAGCTGTGGCGTTAGTTTACTGGTTGTGGAGGGTCGCATAAATATGTTCTGCCAGTATTCTGCTAATTCCTTCCACTTTCGCGAGTTCCTCCAGGCCTGCGCTCGCCACCTGGGCACTGCCGCCAAAATGGCGCAACAACGCCCTCCTCCGTTTGGGACCTACACCGTCAATGCCTTCCAGAACAGACTCGGTTCGTTTCTTGCCGCGTCGATTTCGATGGGCCGTGATCGCAAATCGGTGACTTTCATCCCGAATATGCTGGATGAGATGTAATCCGGGGTTGTCCGGCGCCATATTAAATTCTGGCCCCCCGGATACAATAAGCGTTTCCAGCCCAGCCTTTCTTTCAGGACCTTTGGCAATCCCCACCAGGGTTACGCCTTCTATCTGGAGTTCCTCGAGAATCTTTTCCGCTTCACTCAACTGCCCTTTACCACCATCTATAAACAGAATGTCCGGCAGCAAACCTTCACCCTTCTTGATGCGTGTATAGCGTCGCTTCAGGGCCTGGGACATGGCCGCGTAGTCATCGCCGGGCGTGATTCCATCGATATTGAATCGCCGGTAATCGGACTTCAGCGGCCCATTCTGGTCAAACACCACACAGGACGCGACGGTCGCCTCTCCGGATGTGTGACTGATGTCGAAGCATTCGAGGCGCCCCGGCATTTCTTCGAGTGATAAGGCTTCCTGCAGTGACTGAAAGCGCTGTTGCAAATTGTTGCGGCTGGCCATGTGGGACCCGAGGCTTTGTTCTGCGTTAGTCACCGCCAGATCAACCCAGCGTTTACGATGGCTTCTCACATTATCCGAGATCATGACCTTGTGACCGGACTGGTTGGTCAGCGCTTCTTCCAGCACG
>JABBBA010000025.1:3796-4428 GCA_018607685.1 K189A clade bacterium
GTCCTCAATTTTAGCGTTCACGACCACTTCCGGCGGCGTCTCCCTGCCTCCGGTACCACTCAGGTAAAACTGTGGCAGGAAAGCAGCCAACACTTCTGATTCGTTTTCATCGAGCCTTGTTTTAGGGAAGAAGGTCTTGTTGCCCAGCATTCTGCCGCCACGAATGAACATCACCAGCACACACACGCCCCCTGGATTAATGATCACAGCATGGACATCAATGTCACCCTGGTTCCCAACCACGTACTGCTGTTCCTGAATTTTACGAAGATGACCGATCTGGTCGCGAAAGTGCGCAGCCTTTTCAAATTCCAGTTTGGCAGAAGCGTCTTCCATTTTGTTTGCATAGGCCTGCATCACAGCGTTGTTCTTTCCCTCCAGGAACATCGCCGCATGTTGGACATCTTCTGCATAGTCTTCCGGTGAGATCAGGTCACAACAAGGACCCGAACATCTCTTAATCTGATACTGCAGGCAGGGTCGCGCACGGTTTTTAAAGAAGGTGTCTTCACACTGCCGAACCTGGAACACCTTCTGCAAGATGTTCAGCGAGTCTCTAACGCTGTATGCACTCGGGAATGGGCCGAAATAGCGCCCTTTCTTTTTCTGCGCGCCGCGATGAAAGGCCAGCC
>JABBBA010000025.1:4438-7318 GCA_018607685.1 K189A clade bacterium
GGCCAGCCTCGGATACTCATCCGCTGTCGTCAGCAAGATATAGGGGTACGATTTATCGTCACGGAAAACAATGTTATACGGCGGCCTGGACTCCTTAATCAGGGACTGCTCAAGCAACAGTGCTTCGGTCTCACTGCCCGTAACGGTTGTTTCAACGTTATGGATCCTGGAAACCAGCGCCATGGTTTTAGAATCCAGCGCATTGGAGCGGAAATAGCTCGACACCCGGTTTTTTAAATTCTTGGCCTTACCAACATAAAGAATATCCCCATCTTCTCCAAACATCCGATAGACGCCTGGTCTTGAAGGAAGTCGCTTGATGAAGGTTTTTGAGTCGAAGGGTGTCATGGGTATGCCATGTTACCGGCAGCCGTCACTACGTCCAGAAACATCTGATACGTGAGGCGGCCCGTCTGGGTGTTGTATCGACTGCAGTGGTAGGAATCGACCAGAGTCAGATCATCCATGACGTGAACCGCGCCATGTGCGAACGGGTAGTCGGACTGTCTACCACCCAGGGCGCTGATCGTAGCCCGGTGTGCAACACCGCCCAGGAGCAGTAATACCGGCCTGGGGTTTACCTGATGCGCCTCAATTTCGCTGACCAGGAACCGGCTGCAGTTTTTGACTTCCCTGGACGACGGGAGGTTTTTTAGTGGCAGGCATTTTACAGCGTTGGTGATCATTACCCGCCCCGCAAGCCCTGATGCTTTGAGCACCTCGCCCAGCAGGTTACCCGAGGCGTCACCTACAAAAGGTACACCGGACTTATTGGCGCCATGCATGCCCGGCGCGAGACCAATAATCATCAGCGAGCACGAATCAGCGCCTGAGCCGGGCACAGGCTTGTTCCAGTAGTCGGGGTGACTGACCCTGAGCCTTTCGAACTGGTTACTCAGGCGTCTACACTTCCTGCATGACAGCAGCTTGTGGTTGGTTGATTGTGTGGCTATGTTGGCGGAATTCACCTCACCATTGTAAACCGGCGTGTGTCAGGCTGCGACTTCTGCGTCGATAATGCCATGCTTGATGGCGAGCCTGGTCAGGCCGACATCGTTGTTTAGATCCAGTTTATCGAACACACGATAACGGTAACTGTTAACCGTCTTGGGGCTCAACGATAGCTTTTCTGAGATGTCCTGCACCTTGAGCCCCATGATGACCATCAGCGTAATCTGCATCTCACGAGTACTGAGTTGGCTAAACGGCGATGTACTCGATTCAGAGAATGGACGAAGCGCGAGTTGTTGGGCAATTTCGGCACTGATGTATCGCTGTCCGGCATGCACTTTTTTAATCGCTAACAGCATTTCCTTGATGTCTGCCCTTTTGGTGAGATAACCCGCGGCACCAACATTCAGCAGCTTGGATGGATAAGGCTCATCTTCATAGATGCTGACAACAAGAACCTTCACCTCCGGGTGAGCCCGCAGGCATCTGCGAGTAGCTTCAAGACCACCGATGCCCGGCATCTGTATATCCATCAGGACAATATCGGGTTTTAGTTCCTGGACCAGCTCCACGGCCTCTTCGCCGCTACCGGCATCTGCAATGACGTTAAACCCCGGTGCATCTTCCAGCAATCGCCTCGTACCTGTGCGTACCAACTGATGATCGTCTACAACAATAATTCGAATCACTTCACCCTCCTTCTCTGTCGTCTGATCATCAAAGATAGACCTGGGATACAAGGAATGGAAGTCAGCGGACGCCGGTATTCGTGTAGGAAAATGCTTACTTTTCGCTATTTCTCGTCCTGCGCTTTATTCGCTTCCTTACACGGCCCCTAATTTGAAAAGGCCTGTATTCCGGTCTGGGCACGGCCCAGAATCAGCGCGTGAATATCGTGGGTGCCTTCATAGGTGTTGACGGTTTCCAGGTTCATCACGTGTCGGATCACATGGTACTCATCAGAGATACCATTGCCGCCGTGCATATCCCTGGCCATCCGCGCAATGTCGAGCGCTTTACCGCAGTTGTTACGTTTCATCATGGAGATGTTCTCAACCGGGCATTCGTCATCGTCCATCATTCGGCCAATTCGCAGTGCGCCCTGCAATCCGAGAGTGATTTCAGTTTGCATGTCGGCCAGCTTCTTCTGGATCAGCTGGTTTGCCGCCAGTGGTCTGCCAAACTGCTTACGGTCCAGCGTATACGTACGAGCGGCATGCCAGCACGCCTCCGCCGCCCCCATGGCACCCCAAGAAATACCGTAGCGAGCCTTGTTAAGACAACCAAACGGTCCGCCAAGCCCCCGGGCATTGGGTAGCAGGTTCTCTTCGGGTACCTCAACATCGCTCAGGACGATTTCACCGGTTACCGATGCCCGTAAGCTGAATTTGCCTTCAATCTTTGGCGTTGTAAATCCAGGCATTCCCCTCTCGACAACGAATCCTCTGATTTCACCATCGAGCTTCGCCCAGACTACCGCAAGGTCTGCAATTGGCGAGTTGGTGATCCACATCTTTGCCCCATTCAGGAGGTAGCCGGAGGGCGTCTTTTCGGCTCTGGTAATCATACTGCCGGGATCAGAGCCATGATCAGGCTCCGTTAATCCGAAACAGCCAACCCATTCCCCGGTCGCCAATTTAGGCAGGTACTTCTCACGCTGCTCTTCTGTTCCATAGGTGTAAATTGGATGCATCACGAGCGACGACTGAACGCTCATGGCGGAACGATAGCCGGAATCCACCCGCTCAACCTCACGGGCAACGAGGCCATAGGAAACATAGTTCACATTCGGGCAACCATATTTCTCTGGCAGGGTAGGCCCGAGCAGTCCAAGAGATCCCATTTCGGTCATGATCTCGCGATGAAAGTGTTCATCTCGGTAAGCCTGCCGGACCCGGGTCAAAAGATTGTCCTTTGCATAGCTTCTTG
>JABBBA010000269.1 GCA_018607685.1 K189A clade bacterium
AGGCACGAACAACCAGAGCTTGTCCATCAGCGCTGGCCTCTCCCTGGAATTCATCCAAAGAGAGGGTTCACCACTACCTACCCTGGAACTTAGGTGGTCTTTTTTCCAGGAATGACTGAATTCCTTCCTCGCGGTCTTCGGTGTTGAAGCTGTAGTCCTGGCCAAAAAACTCAAGTCGGCTGTGCACGGCAAGACTCGTTTCAAGCGCCTGGTAGATCATCATCTTGGATATACCGATAGCAATCGGTGGTCCGTCGGCGATGTTCCTCGCCATCTCATGGGTTGCCTCCTGAAGTTTTTCTGCGGGTACCATTTGATTGATCAGGCCAATCGATTCGGCCTCTTTCGCATCGACAATCTTGCCTTGAAAAATGAGCTCACACGCCTTCGCCGGGCCTACAAGCTGGGTCAGCAGATAGGCCCCCGAGGATTCCGGCGGAATCCCACGACGCGTCCAGATAGCACCAAAGCCCGCATCCGCAGAACCTATTCGAATGTCACAGGCAAGTGCAATACTGAGCCCCTGCCCTACTGCATACCCGTTTACCGAGGCGATCGTGGGCTTGTTCATCGTGCGAAAAGTATCAGCGAACTTCATCGCGCCCATCGGGCCTCTGGCTAGTTTTGACAACGGTGTCTGCCGCTCCTTGATGCCACCTGAATCGGCGGGTCGTTCTTTTACATCCTCGCCTGCACAAAATGCACGCCCCGCTCCTGTCAGGACAAGTACTCTGGACCCAAGGTCCGCTTTAACTTCCTCGATAGCATCGTTGAGCTCCCTACCCATCTCGACCGTTAGCGCATTTAGCCGCTCTGGCCGATTCAGCGTTAGCGTTGCGATTCCATCCTGCCGTTCCAGCTTTAATGTCTTGTAGTCAGCCATGCTGTTCTCCACTGTCGTAAGGGTAATAAATGATGCGAATAACTTACCTCAATTTGATCAGAAAAGTCCTACCCGTGTATTTCTGGCCTGTGAAGAAGAACATATCCTGAACGATTCACTCTATCTCTGGCCGCGCTACTGTTTTACTCTGGCACCTACACTGATCCCACGAGTTATTGCCTGAAAATGACGAAGCCCGCCGCGCTGAGTGTTAAGAAAATCAGTAAGCATTACCAGGATGGTAGTCGTCAGATAGACGTTATTACCGACCTGTCGTTCAGTGTTGCCGCTGGAGAATCCGTTTCGGTCACCGGCCCCAGCGGCTCGGGAAAGTCAACGCTGTTGAACCTGCTCGCTGGTTTGCTGGAACTTGATAACGGCGACATTACCCTTCAACTGAAAGACAAAACGTTTTCATATCGCACCGCCAACGAACGAAGCCGGACGGCACTCCGGCGGCAGCACATTGGTTACGTCTATCAATTCTTTAACCTGGTTCCCACGTTAACGGTTCTGGAGAACGTCAGACTTCCCGCGCGTTTAAATCGTCGACGTGATCTTGAAAGCCATGCGTCTACGCTCCTGGCCGAGTTCGGCCTGGGGGATCGACTGCACGACTTTCCGGACGTACTTTCCGGTGGCGAGCAACAACGCGTAGCGGTGGCCCGAGCATTACTGCTTAAACCGCCGCTTCTACTGGCGGATGAACCCACGGGCAATCTGGATGCTGAGAACTCCAAGCACGTTGCAGACCTGCTATTTTCCAGTTGTCGCGAGCAGAACATCTCGCTGGTATTAGCCACCCATAGCACCGATGTGGCGGCAATGGCAGATACACGGCTGCACCTGGATTCGCGGTTGACCCCGGATAAAAAATCGCTTTGATGATTGCTCTCGCACTGCTGCGTTTCCTGGCGCGAACACCCTGGTCTACTGCCATGGCCCTGATTGGTATGGCGCTGGGCGTAACCTCTATCGTCAGCGTTCACCTGGTCAGCTCCAGCGTCTCCAGTCGCCTGGATGGCCTGGTTCCTGGACCACTCGCCGAGTACAGTCACTACCTGCATCGCGACAAGTTGAACTCTGCGGCTTACTTCACATTGCGTCGCTCGTGGCGAGCCGGCGCCTTGCCTGCCGTTAAGCAACTATCGCCATTCGTGGATGAGACCACCACCCTCGAAGGGCAAAGCGTTCGGGTCCTGGGTGCTGACCTGCTGGCAAACCCGCCATCTGCCAGCACCAATACCGCTGCGGAACAGTTCTCAATGAATGGCGCCTGGGTAGATCAAAGTCTGGAAGGACAACTGTCGATACCGGTCAACGGCATCATAGATGCGCCGAAGGGCACGTTACTGGCTGATATCGCAACAGCTCACGACCTGCTGGGTTGGCGAGCCGATCAACTATCCTACATTGGCTTAGCCCTAAGCGATCCCTTTGCCGGCACCATAGAGACAGCGGAGAAACTCCTACCCGGGTTTGGTGCAGGGTTCCCTTCCGCCAAACCAAATCTGGATCTCTCACCCGACTGGCAATTGGTAAGCACAGCGGAGCAGTATCCGGCGAGAGAGTTTGGGAAATCGATTCTCTTCAATATTTCTGCGCTGGGTATGCTCGCCCTGCTGGTTGCCTGGCTACTCATCTATCAGGTGGCGGTCTCATGGTTACGGCGACTATGGCCTGTATTTGATCGCCTGCACGTACTGGGGGTTGAATGGCAGCAGCTGCGCCTTTACTTCCTTTTCTCTATTGGGCTTGTTGCTACCCTTGCGGCTGCATTGGGTCTTGTGGCCGGATGGTGGCTCGCCCGTTGGCTACTCGAGATGGCCGTTCCCGGGCAAGAGATCAATTTGAAACTGGATAGCTGGGTTGTGTTTAAAGCCGTAGGATCCGCCGTCGCTGTTTGTCTGTTGGGTGGTGCCTGGGCTTTTCACCAATCACAGCAAACGCCAGGTCGTCGTTCCCTGCTTGTTATCATTACGCTTGTGCTGCTGGGCGGAGCGACCTGGTGCGTTTTTCAACCGCAGACAGGTCTTGCGGGCGGGTTCTTCGCTATTGCGGCCTTGAGCCTGGCTGCTTCACAAATGATTGCGCCTCTGCTTATTCAGTTGAAGCAATGGGCATCGATGATAGGCGGCTCCTATCTATTGCGCATCGGTGCCCGTGAGGCGCTCTGGCATCCAGGTGAACTAAGCGTTGCAATCGCCGGCCTGTCTCTCGCGATTGCAACGGCGATAGGCGTAGCGTTGATGGTTGACAGTTTCCGGGTCGACTTCAGCCAGATGCTGGATCACCGATTAAAGTACGATTTAATTGCCCAGGGCGACGCCACGGCATTGAACGAATTGGCCCATACTAACGAACCACTTACGCTTGCCAGTCGCGTTCAGGTATATCGGAACACGGATATTCGCGTGAACGGACTATCCATGGAGCTGAACACCACCCGAATGGATGCTTTCGAGTCTTCACGCTATGGCTATGGCGCAAGCCTTGCGACCAACAACATTCTACTGAGTGAACAGGCCGGCAAAGCATTGCGCCTATCTGTCGGTGATACGCTGGCCGTATCCGGCGAAACAATGACCGTCTCAGGGCTGTTCTCCGCCTTTGGCGACTTAAAACCCAGGCTCATTGTTGATCAGGGCAGTCCATTGGCGGCAACCATCGCCACAGAACTTCAGATAGATTCGGTGGCGTTTACCAGTGATCAACCGGACGCTCTGGCGGCCTCGTTGCGAGAACAGTTCCCGGCGCTTGAGCTAAGACTGCAGTCTGACATCAGGCGCGTTGCACTAAAAACCTTCGACCAGACCTTCGCGATCACCACGGTACTCATCACCATAGCGTTGTTGGTTGCTGCCATCAGCGTCTATATCGCCGTGACTACCATGCGTCTCAATCGACAAACCGGCAGGCAGTTGCTGAACACACTCGGTGTTAACCGCGCAGAACAACTATTGATGAACATTGCCCTCGGCACCGGGCTTGGCCTCGTCGCCATCATCATCGCCCTGCCATTAGGCATACTCTTCGGCTGGATACTCTGCAACGTTATTAATCCAAGAGCCTTCGGCTGGACCATTGAGTTGCAGTTGTCTGCGGAAGCCCTGCTGCGTTCCTGTACCTGGGGAATGCTCGCCGCTATCGCGGCCGGAATTCTGCAGGGTGGCGGTCGCGAGGAAGGAGCATTTGGTGAACGCTAGGCTAATCGTACTTCTACTACTGTTGCTAAATGCCGCATGCCAGCCCGATGAGCAACCTTCAACATCGGCCGTCTCCGGATTGAGATTGGACAATATATTGGGCCAACCCGACGCCCAGGGATTCGCAAAAGCAGAACAGGTAAGAGACTTTGTTTTTCCGGAGGACCATGGCCCACATAACCATTACCGGAGCGAGTGGTGGTACCTGACGGCGGTCCTTGAGGATGAAGATGGCAATGAGTACGGCGTGCATTTCACCCTGTTCAGGCAGGCTCTCTCACCACACCCAACCGGGGAAGGCCCCTGGCACACAGCCCAGGCATACCTGGGCCACCTGGCCGTCACCGACATTTCGACCGGTACACACCTTGAAGCCGAAAGATTCGCACGCGGTCATCCTGAGCTGGCGGGCGTTTCGACCGGCGAATATTTTCGCGCACTGATCGAAGACTGGACTCTGGAAGGAGCAACAGATGATCATTTAGATCTGACGCTATCTGCCAGCGGCTTTACCAATGAAGCGTCCGGCCAATTTGGCGTCGCCCTGAAGGTCCGGCAAAGGGGACCCATCATATTGCAGGGGAATCGCGGCCTGTCAGAGAAAGGACCCGACGCCGCAAGTTACTACTATTCAATACCGCGCATGCAACTGGACGGCACACTCAAACTGGCTGACCGAACGGTGAACGTGAAAGGGCTCGGCTGGCTCGACCGTGAATGGAGCACTTCTGTACTCGGTGAGTCACTTGCCGGTTGGGACTGGTTTTCCCTGCAACTGAAAGATCAGCGCAGCATCATGGCATTCCGCCTGCGCCGTCATGACGGAGAGCGAGACAACTATGATCACGGCTTAATCGTCGATCATCACCAACTGGAGAACCAGGTCATCGTCGGTAAAGGTGACCCGGGCGTCGAAATATTGGATTGGGATGACTTTACCCTGACACCCAACCGATTTTACCGGGACTCCCGCGGGATCAGTTGGCCAGTCAGTTGGACACTCAACATCGATAACGAACAATTTACGATCAACGCACTGCTCGATCAGCAAACCGTTGACCTTTCGATCCTCTACTGGGAGGGGCTGGTGGAAGTTCTTGATTCTGAAGGCAACAGATCAGGGCTGGGCTACATGGAGTTGACAGGTTACGAGCGAGAAGAGCATTAAAACAACACCTGAACCCTTACAAACGAGTTAAGCGTCACCTGGGGCGCGACTAATCTGCTGGGTAATCCACACCTGTTGCACTTCACTCTAGTGAAAGTGCGAGGTCACAGGTTAGGTGGTTTCAATATCAATAATCGCAAGCACCTGTCGTTCAATTTCAAGGAGCTCCGGCAATTGAAGCGAAGTTAGCTGATCGGATGTTATTCGAGATAGCGATATGGCTCTAACCTGGTCACACAAGATATCCGAGGTCTGGTGTAAACGGTCTCGCGCGGCCAGTCGATATCTTAAGGGAAACGATTCATCAACCAGCATGGTCGTTAAGGGTAAGACGACAACCGTCGGATGTTCCACCTGATTCAGCGCATTCGCCTGCAGGACGAGGACCGGTCGTATCTTGCCAGGTTCATCACGCTTGGAGGGATTCAGATTCGCAAGGTAAATCCCACCTCGTTCAAGCATCCTCTAATCCATCGTTCACCAAAGAATCCAGGCCAGCTGATAGGTCCGGATCGAGCCTCCGCACTCGATAAGAAGCCTTTTGCATCGCGACCTTAAGATGCTCACGCTCCAGATTGTTACGGTAGGCATTCACGGCCCGTCGAACCAACTCGCTCTTCGAGACCTCCATTTCGCTCGCCATCTCATTCAGGTCATTGCAGAAACTTTCATCCGCTTTCAACGTAATGGTCGGCATAATTGCTCCCGGCAGAATTTGTATTACTAAAGTAATACCCTATCAATACCTAAAAGTCTTGTAAACCATGGGTGAGTACGACCCAGAATCAGTATGGGCTACTGCTCAGCCTGAAGGATCGCAGCCCGGTAATAACCACCTTAAGAACTTCTGAGATTAGCGGATACTTCCTGGCTTCGCTAAGATGATAAGAATCACAGCCGTATCTGGAAAAATTTTCCCATGCCTCTTAACCACAAGGCTAAACAACCTGACGGTTATGTACTTGTCATCGGCAGCGGCACGCTCGCGATCGAAGAATACGAGGAGCTGAACCGTTTGATTGAACAGGACAGTAGCTGCAACGGTCTTGATCGAAGGCTCTATGACATGCGTCTGGTTGAGCCCGCAGAAACTTACCAGCGTCAAGAAGCTCTACACAAAAGAACAACTGCAATTTCATGCAATCGGATGGCAATATTGGTTAGTTCACCGGCAGCCTATGGCATGGCACGAATTTACCAAACCGTCGCATCCGAACAACTGCCGGTTGAGATCTTTTATGAAGAGCCGCAAGCTGTAGAGTGGCTTTTACAGAACACATAGCATTCCTGCCTGCGCTAGATCGTTACTACGCTAATCCTTACAATATGAATTCAGCCACGTGAGAGAACACCATGGGTACCATTGATCCTTTCGGCCATTACCATCCGGCGCCCGGCGAACAACAGATCACGCCCGACCAGGAAATTGACTGGCAGCGACTCATAACCCCCGAGGCCCAACAAAGGTTCGCTGAAGATGGCGTAGTGTTAATCAAGCAGGCACTACATTCGGAATGGCTGCAGCTGATCGAAATGGCTTACCAGCGAGTGATGCTTACTCCGGAAACCATGGCACGCTTCTATCGCGGCGAACCAGGAGAGTTTCTGGAGTCAGTGCATAACTATCCAAATGTGCCTGAGATCAGGCAACTACTCATCGAATCCCCTATTGCGGACATCATCGGTTCACTGATTGGATCCGACAATATCTGGTACTTTTTGGATGAGTTCTTTATTAAGGAAGGGGGTAACTGCGGCCCAACCCCCTGGCATCAAGACCTTCCCTACTGGCCGGTTCAGGGGCGCCAGTTTGCATCAATGTGGATCAATCTCGATCCCTTACCTAAAGAAGAGTGCCTGGAATTTGTGCGCGGCTCCCATCTCACGACTGTCTATGACGGATTTCTTCCGACGGTAGTCAATGACGACATGCGGCACCCCTACTTCGGTGGCGAAATGCCCCAGCTACCTGATATAGAGGCTGAACGAGACAAATGGGATATTGTTTCCTGGCCAATCGAACCGGGGGACATCGTCCTGTTACACCCGGGTGTACTTC
>JABBBA010000439.1:0-3338 GCA_018607685.1 K189A clade bacterium
GGCGCTATGATCGCACCCTGGTCAGTAGACTTTGCATAGTCTTCATCGTAATAGGTCTCATTGGCGTCACCGATCGATCGAGCGAACATCATTACGTGTGCTGATTCGACCGGAAATTTATCAACTGCCATGGTTAGCGTTCTCCGTTTAAAGGTTAGTAGTTGTCGTGTGAGTGATGGGGAACTTACTCATGTATCGATGTCGACGTCAAGGCGGTATTTATAGTGAAAAAAGAAAAAATGCCTTGTTAGAAACTAAGCGTGGCTGTAGTATTTTTCTCCCCGCTAAATCGATTTTTTTTCAACGATTGATTTGGGATTGATAATAATAAAAACAACATCATCAAATAGGCATTAAGACGCAGTTTATGTCCAGACCTGTACGAATAGAATTCCCCGGTGCTGTTTATCACGTTACAAGCAAAGGAAGAGACGGTCAGATTGTTTTCGACGATGCCGATGACAGGGGCGTCTTCCTTAATGTTGTTGATAACGTTGTAGACCGTTTCGGTTGGTTGATTCACAGTTATGTACTGATGGATGACCACTACCATCTGGTGGTTGAAGTGCCTGAGGCAAATCTTTCCAAAGGTATGCGCCAGTTAAACGGTGTTTACACCCAACACGTTAACCGTCGTCATGATCAGGAAGGTCCAATCTTTCACGGTCGATTCAAGAGTGTTTTACTCGAAAAGAAAAATTATCTATTGCCGGTCTGCCGACACGTTGTGACAAACCCCTGTAGATTGAAAGATGCTCCGAGTTATTCATCGTACAAATGGAGCAGCTACCGGGCATTAGCCGGTCAAGTGAAGGCCCCAGCATTCCTTTACAAAGATGAAGTGCAAAAACATTTCGGCAAGCGCGAAAAAGATGCGCAGCGAAAATATCGGGAGTACGTTAAAGAAGGCGTTGGTGAAGACTCGCCCCTGAATCAGCGTACCCACCAGGTACTTCTCGGCAGTAATCGGTTTTTGAATGAAATGCAGCCAATTCTTCAGGGTGAAAGGCTCTCAAAGAGAGGCCCGAAGGCCGTCAAAAGGCGTCGCAGTCTTAATGCGCTGTTCAAGAAGGTTGATGACAAGACCCGTAGTGAAAGAAACGTTTTAATGAAGAAAGCCCATGTCGATTTTGGCTATACGCTCATGGAAATTGGCGACCATTTAGGCCTGCATTACACAACGGTCTCCAAGGTCGTCAACGCCCGGTAGACGTCCATAGAAAGTCCTAGTATGCTTCGTCCACGAATTGACTTAGAAGCAATCCTTCTGGAGTAACACAGTGCGAAGAGTACTAGCCCCACAGTATCAAGAAGAAAGTGAAATTGACCTGACCCCCATGTTGGATGTTGTGTTCATCATGTTGATTTTCTTTATTGTGACAGCCACCTTCGTCAAGGAAATTGGCCTGGACGTCAACAGTCCGGATAAAAACCAGAATGTTAAGGATGCCGATAAGCAGAGCATCGTAGTTCAGATCACCAGCCGCGATCGAATTCGAATCAGGGGCAGGGATATTGATTTTCGTGCCGTACGCGCGAATATTGAACGATTGCACGCTGAGAACCCGGACGCACCGGTTGTTGTTCAGCCACATCCAGAAAGTACAACCAACACCATGATTGGGGTAATGGATTCTGCTCGACAGGCAGGGGTCTATAACGTCTCTATAGCCGCTGGCTAGGTCCGTTGATGCCGTGAAAATTGGCATCAACATCAGGGTTATGGGATCCCAGTCGTCCCGTAAAACAATATCAACCATTCTTAAGCAAGCCGAAGCCGCCGGGGTAGAATCCGCGTGGATCGTCGATCATATTGCTATTCCGCCAGATGACGCAGAAGGTTCCGGGGGACGATATCTGGACCCGATAACGACGCTCGCGTGGATGGCGGGCCAGACACAGTCGATCAAGATTGGCACCAGTGTTCTGATTCTGCCTTATCGACCCAAGCTGCCCACCGCTAAAGCAATCGCCACTATCCAGGAGCTGTCCGGTGAGCGCCTTTTACTTGGAGTGGGAATTGGCTGGATGGATTCGGAGTTTCAGGCATTGGGCGTCGACAGGCACCAGAGAGGTAAACTCTCGGATGAGACTCTGGCATTTCTGCACGAATGCTTTGACAACGACGTTGTCACCTCAAATGGCCAGCCCTTTGTGTTTAAGCCCAGGCCCGCAAGACCACCTATCTATATCGGCGGATCAGCACCACATGCGATTGACCGGGCGCTAAAGTATGGTGACGGTTGGTTACCGATGGGCCGGTTAGAGAAAATTGCTCCTCAGATTAGCGAGTACCGTGAGAGGTCCGAAGAGTGCTTTGGTAAGCCAGGAGAGGTGGTCATGTTCGCTTCACTACCAGAGGGCGACGTCATTGGTGCCAGAGAAATGATTTCCCAATATGAAGCCGCCGGGGTCACACGCGTTATTATTGGCAGAACCTACGAAGCTGCTGAAGACTGGGCGCCGACCTTTGAATTGTTAAGCGCACTAAATAGTTAACCCAATTGAATAAGAGATGAGAATCCCATGGAATTAATCCTGATACGTCATGGCCTGCCAGAACGGGTTGAAACTGAAGATGGCACGCCCGCTGACCCACCATTGTCTGAGGTCGGTCATGAGCAGGCCCAGAGAATGGCAAACTGGCTTGAGGATCAGCATATTGATCATCTTTATTCGAGCCCAATGCAGCGTGCGGTCCAGACAGCCGCACCACTTGCGGCGTTGAAAGGGCTGGAGCCAGAGTTGAGGGAAGGTGTTGCGGAATACGATAAAAATGCGGACCACTACATTCCTGTGGAAGATCTGAAGAAGTATGACTATGACCGCTGGTTGCGGCTGATGCGTGGAGAAATTGAGGATATTAACTTCCCGAAGTTCTGTGCGGATGTCATTTCAACCCTGAACGAAATCGTCGACAACCACCGTGGGAAAACGGTTGCAGTCACCTGTCACGGCGGTGTGGTGAACGTCTGGACAGCACACGTGATGGGGCTGGAGCCCAGGATGTTCTTTAATCCGAATTACACGAGTATCAGTCGATATATGGGCGCGAGTTCCGGTGAGCGCTCAATTATTACCCTTAACGAGCACACACACCTGCAGGGACTAGGCTCTAACCGCGGATAGGGCTGTTCATTGTCGTCTACTTGCCGCCTGTATCCCACTGGCCTATTGCAGGTCCCAGAAGATCCTACCAAGTAACGCCGAAGGCTCGATCTGTCATCTCGACCGAAGCGGAGAGACCTCTCTTTAGAGGTTCCTCGCTATTCGTTGAGCTCCCTTCCCCTCGACTGAACCTCAAGGCGGTTCTGCTCGAGGGTGTCTGCCTCGAGGCC
>JABBBA010000439.1:3348-7309 GCA_018607685.1 K189A clade bacterium
TGCGGCGTTCCTCATCGACACCTTCAGCCAGTGAGTTTTCCCAGCCGTAATCGATCAACCGGTGTACTTCTTTCAGCGTGTCCTGATTGACCGATGTAATATCTTTCGCCAGTTTTTGGCAGTAGGGGAGTAGTTCCTCCGGTGCAAGAACCACGTTAACCAATCCCCATCGCTCCGCAGTTTCCGCATCCAGGTAATTGCCCGTAAAACTGAGTTGTTTTGCACGAGAGGCACCGATCAGTCGAGACAGGCGTTGGGAAAGTCCCCAGCCGGGTACGACACCCATCCGAACGTGGGTATCGGCAAATTTGGCCTCCGTAGATGCAATCAGGATGTCACAGGCAAGTGCCAGTTCAAAACCACCTGTGATTGCGAAACCATTAATGGCGCCAATGACCGGTTTGCCAACGTCCCGAATTGCCGATTGCAGGTCGACCGTCTCATTCCCGGAAGAGGGCGTGTTCATGCCTTTCTGGCCAAGTTCCTTAAGATCCAGACCGGCGGTAAATGCCCGGCCGTTGCCTGTCAGTATGATTACCTGGGTTTCCGCGTCGTCTCTTAGCTGAATGAACACTTCACCCAGTTTTTGCCGAAGTTCGACGGACAGCGCGTTCAGGTGTTCGGGACGATTGAGGGTTACGGTGGTAACGCCTTCGCTGGATTCTTGGAGTACGATGTCTGTCATTCGGGTTCTCAGCTTTGTAAATCATAAATACTACGGGGAGGATTGGTATACTCCAAGCCTATGAAAGGTTTTTTCTTCTTCGTTGTTTTCGTTACTGGCTTTGTGTTGCTGCTCCGGTATCTGCGTAAGCGGGAAGTAGAATCGTTTTTGGAATCCGATATGGTGGATTTTCAGACCTTCAAACAGACGCACGAGACGCCGGGACAACCAGATCCCGTCATGGCCCAGGTTGAAGCATACGCGGCGATGAATCCGGGGCTTGTCGAACTCAAGAAACCGTCACCCTCCTTGGACGAAGTGGCACAGGCAGACAGTCTGGTTTTTGTAGATGCGCCGGCGCCCATACTCCACCATCTCAAAAGTTCTTCGTTTAATGAAGTAACCCGCAATATGCTGGTACTGCTGTCGAAGGTTGCCCCAAAAGGAGTTTTGGTATTGTTGAATGTGCCTCTGTCCGAGTTTGTTAAAACAGATACGGGTGAGGTGTCGAATCTGGCCACGACGAAAGTTGCCTACCTTCTTTTTAATGCAACCAGCCTTGAAGTCATCTGCGGGGTACAACACCGGGACGCCGGTGTTACCGGTCGACAACCCATCGACCATGTTAAGAGTGTGTTCGGTGATATCGGCTTGCCGCTATTGGAATTCCCCGTCAGCAATGATATTTCGGAACATGAAGTACGGGATAAACTTGATCCGGTATTGATCGGCAGTGAGGTTCAGACCTGTCCCAGTTGCGGCGAATCAATGACGATCCGCAAGGCGAACAAAGGCAAGCGCGCCGGTAGCATTTTCTGGGTCTGCAATGATTTCCCAGCATGCCGTGGCGTCATCAAAGCCTAGGATTCTGGTGCAATACTGTCAGGTGCAACGCTATCAGGTACGACGCGTTGTTCAATCTGAAGCTGCACCTTCGCCGCCAGTTCCTTGGCGGTGTCCTCTCCGAAGGATTCCGGAAGGATGGGTGCCAGTACGGTCACTTCGATCTGCGTTTTTCCGTGAAAGTTGAAACTGTTTTTGGGTAGCGCTGTTCTTGATCCATTGATGACGACAGGCAGGATTGGTTTTTGCAGGCGCTTTGCCAGAACAAAGGCTCCTTCTTTGAATTTCCTCATCTGACCGGATTCGGATCTTGTACCTTCGGGAAAGAGATAAACAGAACTACCATGTTCCAAATGCTTTTCGCAGGCCTTGTACATGGTCTTGACGCTCTTGTTACTACCTCGCCTGAGCTTTATGTATTGATTGAGAGACATGTTCCAGCCAATCAATGGGATATTGAATAGCTCTGCTTTGGACACCCACTTGAAATGTGTAAACAGTGTGAATGCAACGAGGATATCGACCAGCGACTGATGGTTGGACACGATGATATAGGTATCGTTTGGATCAATGTTCTCCTTGCCCTTAATTGAAACCGACCACGGTGGCATAAGCCAGATATACAAACTGGCCCAGAAACAGGTGAACCGGTGTAAAAGCCAGAGCCGCTTGTCGAAAAGTACAGTCGTCAGCCAAATCAAAACGGCAATCATGAAAAAGAAAGCCGAGGTCAGGAAGACGAATGCGATATAAAGCATCGCAATTAGGCGAAAAGTTAAGCGCTGAACCATTGATATTTTGTAGACGTTTTGTGGATGTTCTGTGGAAGTTAATGGCTAGAGTGGTAAATTGTAGCATTCCACAGAAACTGGTCCAGCCGGAGTATTGATATGGCGTTTAGCGTTCCTGAAGTAAGGGGAGACATAATTTTTGAATCATTTCCGGTTGGTCCGTTGCAGTGTAATTGTGCAATTATCGGTGATCCGATCGCGAAGACATGTCTGATCATCGATCCGGGCGGCGATCCAGACAAGATAATGGCGATTGTCGATGAGCATGAGCTGACCGTTAAAGGAATCATTCACACACATGCGCATCTGGATCACATTCTGGCCTCCGCGGAGATCAAGAACCGTACCGGGGCACCGCTTTTGTTGCACCAGGGCGACAAATATTTATGGGATGCGCTGGAAGACCAGTGCCAGAAGTTTGGGTTGGATTACACACCAACTCCGGAACCTGATGCCTGGCTGAAGGATGATGCTGCGCTGGACTGCTGTGGCGGCGTTGCCATTCATACCCCTGGCCACACGCCTGGATCGATCAGCTTTTGGTTCGAGAATCATGACGTGTTGATTGCCGGCGATACCTTGTTCCAGCTTGGTATAGGCAGGACTGATATGCCCGGCGGTAGTTTTGAATCCATTGAGCATTCAATTACAGATCGATTGTTCCGGCTTGCTGATGATGCTCTGGTCATTACGGGTCACGGTCCATCAACCTCACTCGCCTTTGAGAAACAGGCAAACCCTTTCTTTGGTGGAAATGCGTGAACGGTATTACCCCGGAAGCTCAAAGCCGCTAGAATCCGCGGTTCTATTGATAGGAGATACAATGCTTAGTCGATTGCGCGGTCTTTTTCTGGCCAGTCTCCTTCTATTGGTTGGTGGTTGCGCGAGCCTGGTGTCAGGGATTACATCCCAGATGGCAGATGATCTCGCCGGCAGCATACTCAACAGCGAGGATATCGATACCGTAAGGGAAGGTATCCCGGCTTACCTGCTGATGATTGACAGTTTTCTTCGTAGCAGCCCTGATTCGGAAAATCTTCTGCTGGCTGCTTCAAACTTAAATGGTGCTTTTTCAGCATTGGTTCAGGATGAGGATCGTATAAAACTCCTGAGCGCCAAAAGCATGCGATATGCAGAGCACGCTGCCTGTGTATCGAAATCACCGCTTTGTGCTGCTCGCGAGCAAACCTATGCCGAGTTTGAACAAACGGTCGGTTCACTTAATGTTAAAGATGTCCCGCTTGCGTATGCGCTGGGTGTTGCCTGGGTCGGTAGGCTGCAGGCTAATAGTGACGATTGGGCCGTTATCGCCGAGCTCAGTCGGGCACAACTGCTGATGGGGCGGTTAGTCGAACTGGACGAAACCTATGAAAATGGTGGTCCACACTTATACATGGGTGGCATGGATACGATTTTACCCGCGTCGATGGGTGGCAAGCCGGAGGAGGGTAGAGCGCACTTTGAGCGGGCTATTGCGATTAACGATGCTTATTTGATGACCAAAGTCATCTACGCGCAGCAATATGCACGATTGGTATTTGACCAGGAACTACATGACAGGCTGCTTAATGAAGTTCTGTCAGCGGACCCGGTTGTTGAAGACATGACGCTCACCAATCGAGTTGCCCCGGAGCGAGCCCAAGGGCTATTGGCTTCATCCCAC
>JABBBA010000034.1 GCA_018607685.1 K189A clade bacterium
CTACAGGGAACTGGAAAAGCGTGAGCGGGTCGCGCTGGTGTCGCTATCTGTTTTCCTTCTTGGGGTCGTTCTTTACGTCGGTATCTGGACACCGGCAAATAGCTATGTACTGGATAGCCAGATTGATCATGATCGCTATCTGAAGTTATTAACTTACCTGAAATCGACGGAATTACAGGCAAGAAACTCCTCCGGAAACCAGAAGTCCGGAAAAGCATCAGGGCAGTCTCTGCTCAGTTCGGTGTCCAGGTCCGCCCAGAGTGTTGGCATCAATCCAAGCAGACTTCAGCCGGAAGGTAGCGAGGCTGTGAGTGTCTGGTTCGATGCGGTCGCATTTACCAAACTGATGTTATGGCTGGAACGACTGGAATCAAATCAGGGTATCGTCGTGCGACAAATTACGATTGATCGTCGTGAAGCACCTGGACAGGTATCGGCGCGTTTGGTGCTTCGAAACTAACCCATCTCCCTCTGGCATGCCTGGCCGGTCCTGCGATTCGATTCTCCAGTTAGCCAGCTTTCTACAACACTTTCGATTTCATATTCTCGATCCGAACCAGGTTGGGGGGCTTCAACACCGAGTTGCTGTAAGCGGCGCAATTTTTTGTTGATGGAATGTCGCTGTGCATAAATGGAGGTCGGCTTACTGTATCTGCGGGTGGCTGCCAGTTTAAGTAAACGGACGATGTGAGAGGCCTCTGTTAGATCCATCATCCAAGCTCCTATAGCGACATCAACGGCGCGGTTAAAAACAACACGAAAGAGAATGCTGTCAGAATGAATAGGCCAACTATTGGTTTGTCGTTGTCAGGTATTTTCACGGTTCGTTTCTCCTTGTTCACGAAAGCAGTATCGAACTGAAGGGGTTGAAATCATGGTCCTTGAAGGCCAAAGACTGGTCTCAAAACACCTACATGTCTCATCAGGCTTTCGATATCATGTGATTCACGCAACCATTACAACGGCGCTCATGTCCCTTAACCGCTCTAGTCTGTCTACAATATTTCAGGCCCTTTCAGACTGTGTTACTGCTTTAGGTTTTGATGCCGAGAGTATGTTTACTCGTGCGGGATTAGACTTTTCGAAGATATACGATCCTGACGCCCGGTTTAGAGTGACCGAGGTAAACAAGTTATGGCGTATAGCCACAGCAGAAACGAAACATCCCTGCCTGCTTTTTGAAGTGGCAAATTATATCGAACCCTGGATGCTCCACGCTGTAGGACACGCCTGGATTACAAGCCCGAACCTGCTGGCGGCCCTGCAACGTTTTGAACGTTCCCATCGGATGCTCAGCACTAATGTTGAAATCAAACTCGTTCAGCTTCAGGGGGCCTGGCAGTTTTCAACTAACGTTATTGAGTCTATGGATGATACCGATGGTGTCCTCGCAGGTGCTTTACGCATGTGCCGGATGTCTTTTGGTGATGACCTTAAGCCACTGGAAGTTCACCTGATACGATTGGAGCCGCAGGATGCCAGTCCAATCACGGATTTCTTTAACTGTCCGGTAGAGTTTGGTTACGACGAGAACGTGATGGTGTTTAGTTCCTCGGACCTTCAAAGGAAGCTGAGAGGGTCGAACCCCCTGATAGCGGCAGCGATGGATGAGTTGATTAACTCATACCTTGCTCGATTCGATTCCAGCGATGTTGTTAGCCGCGTTCGTGAAGTCGTGGTCGCTTTTTTGGTCCACGGTGAACCAGACAAGGAGATCATTGCTGAAGAGCTGAAGCTATCGCCGAGAACGCTGCAACGGCGTCTGGGTGAGCAGGATAGTTCCGTGAAAAAGATCGTGGATGAAACCCGGCATCAATTGTCTACCGCCTACCTTGATCAAAGCCACCTCTCTATCAAGGAAGTCGCCTACAGCCTTGGATTCAACGATCCTTCAAACTTCTCTCGAGCATTTCGGCGATGGGAAGGGATGACGCCTAAGGAATATCGCAGGTCGCACGCCTAGCTAGATTGCCAGTAACCAGAGAATGGCGCCGGCAATGATGCCTATGGTGCGCGGTGTGTTTCCGGACTCTAGTTGACGCTTCTTAATGGTTTCAGCCGGATTGTCGCCATACATGACCCTGTTGATGATGGGAAAATCAAATACCGACACGCTGACAGCAATAGCGAAAGTTGTCGCCAGGAACAGCGCCTGTGACCAGGTGTCCAGTGGCAAGAGAATAAATATCAAAATAAACAACGACCAGTTTGCGAAAGGACCGCCAGCACTCATCGAAAGAAATTGACCTTGAGTATTCAGTTCATCTTTGAAATTGAACATAAAAAAGGAAACGGGTTCTTTGAGAACCGGTGAGACTGCGCCGGAGATTCTGGCGCCGGTGAAATGGCCCCATTCATGTGCAATGTAGGCAATGACAGTTCCGGCCAAAATTGCATTCAGAATGGCCACGGTGTCTGCCAGAAGCCAGCCCGATGATATTGCCCAGGCATCGGCCGCACCCCAGAGTGTTAGCGCGGCTAATACGGTGGCGCTATGGCGTAGCCCAACTTTCTTTAGTCTGGCTCGATCGCGTGCCAGTCGGTCGTCAACATCATTGCCCTGTTTGATAGACGGGTCTTCATTTTGGTTCTGGATTTGCTCTTCACTCATCTTGATGGTCTCTGAATTCCGGTGTCGGTTTAATGCGCGTCTGGAGCGCTATCCATTTTTGCCTGCAACCTTCGCATACCCGTTAGCCATCTTTCGGGGTCATTCGTTTTTCTTTCCATCCATGTTTGAGCAATCGGGTCGGTCAGGATAAGAAATTCTTCTGACTGGACACCCGCGACAACCATGTCGGCTACGTCTTCCGGTTCCTTAATGGGTCCGGCTGCGGATACTGCAAAAGGTGAACTGAGATCCCCCAGCATCGGAGTACGCACACCGAGTGGCGCGAGTAGTGAAACACGAATACCATCATCGTGATAGGTGATTGAAAGCCACTCTGCCAGGCCTACAACAGCGTGTTTCGTTGTGGCGTAGGTCAGATTTCCCTGAGAGGTCAAAATGCCCGCCATGGATGCCGTATGCAGCAGGTATCCCTGACCGCGTTCAAGCATACCCGGGAGCACTGCTCGGACGGCGTATACATGGGACATGACATTAATGTTCCACTGGTCCTGCCAGACGTCGATCGGCGTCTCCAGAGGGTTCCCGCCGGTTGCGACGGCAGCGTTATTGAAGAAGAGATCAATGGGGCCAAGTTGCTTTTCTGTTTCTGCCACCAGATTATTTACATCGGCCTCTACTGAGACATCACAGGCAATGGCAAGTCCGCCAATTTCTTGCGCCACCTTTTTGGCATCGTCCATGTTGATGTCCGTGACAACGACTCGGGCACCTTTGGCTGAAAATGCTCGGCATGTCGCTGCACCGATACCGCTGGCACCGCCAGTAATGACGCAAACTTTATTATCTAGTTCCATTTAACTCTTCTCAGCTTGTCGTTAGTGAAAGGTAAACCCTTCGTAATCTTTTGCGGTCACCTCATCACATACTTCCCGGTAAGCGCCAACGCCGGCTGCGTAGGGCATAAAAATGCGCGGCTTACCTTTGACGTTGGCACCCAAATACCATGAACCGCCCTTAGGGAAGAGTGTCATGTTTGCGACATCGTTGACGTGGCTGACCCAACGGTCCTCGGCCTGGGGCTGCGCCTCAATCACCTTAAGGTCTTTCTTTTTCATGTGCGTTAGACAATCAATCATCCATTCAACATGTTGTTCAATGGAGACCAGCATATTACTGAGCACAGAAGGGCTGCCGGGTCCGGTGATGGTGAACAGATTTGGAAAATCAGAGACTGCAATTCCCAGGTAAGATCGGGGACCGGCATGCCATTTATCTGATAGTAGCAAGCCCTCTTTTCCGCGAATATCAATATTTAGCAGGGCGCCTGTCATTGCGTCAAACCCGGTAGCCAGTACCAGGGTATCCAGCTCAGTGACCTCGCCATTGACCATGACCCCGTGTTCCGTAATCTTCTCAATGGGATTGTCCTTCACCGAGACCAGTGAGACGTTCTTTCGGTTGTAGGTCTCGTAGTAGTCGGTATCGACGCAAATTCGTCGAGTACCAATCGGGTGATTAGTCGGGCACAGCAGGTTAGCGGTTTCCTGATCCTTGACCGTTTCATGGATTTTTCGGTGAACAAATTCCATTGCGAACCGATTGGCTTCCTCGTTCATGAGTTGGTCTCCGATTGCACCCATGAATCTGGCGCCGCCTGATTCCCAGGCATCTTCAAGAATCTGAGTCGCCTCTTCGTCTGTCAGTTGGCTTCGAAGGACGGGTTCGATAGGACCTTCCCTGGGTTCTATATTCAAATCACCGAAACCTGATCCATTGCCAACTTTGTGGTTTTCGCGGTGGGCACGATAATGTTTCTTAAACTCGTCGACCCAGTTTTGGTCGAGCGGTTCGTTTTTCGCGGGTACGCTGAAGTTTGGTGTGCGTTGAAATACCGTGAGGTGGTCGGCTTCCTCAGCGATTACGGGAATTGCCTGGATGCCGGATGAGCCGGTGCCGATGATGCCAACTCTTTGACCTTTGAAGCTGACGGGATCGTGGGGCCACATGCTGGCCTGATAGAAATTGCCTTTAAAATCCTGTACGCCAGGTATGTCCGGGAGTTGCGGTACAGACAGGCAGCCTGTGGCCATAACGCAGAAGTTTGCTACTACGCTGTGTCCCTTGTCGGTCTCCAGGTGCCAGTTAAGAGAATCGTCCTGGTAGTGAGCTGATGTGACCCGGGTTTCGAAGTGAATATCCCGGCGTAGGTCGAATCGCTCACTGACGTGTCGTGCGTATGCCAGGATCTCCGGTTGTGGTGCATATCGTTCGGACCATTCCCATTCCTGTTCAAGTTCCGGGGAAAAGGAAAAAGAATAAGCGAGGCTCTCCGCATCACATCGTGCGCCCGGGTAACGGTTCCAGTACCAGGTGCCGCCTACGTCGTCTCCCGCCTCGAATACAATTGCAGTCAGACCCATTTGTCGGAGTCTGTGCAACATATACATTCCAGCGAAACCAGCGCCGACGATGGCGACATCGAATACCTCAGTTTTAATAGACATAGAGAAAGGTTTCCTCGCTGACAATGGCAACATCGAACTTCAGACTTTTGGGCGACATATACAAAGGTATCCAAATTTAGAGTGATGTAGTGTCGCCGCGTTGATTTGTAAGGTCAACGAGGCGTGCTACAGGCGATCGAGAAAAGATTCACCATATGCGAGTGGTGGCAGCTTGAAAAAACCCGCCAGAGTCTGCCCTATGTCCGCAAAACTGGTTCGTGCACCAAGATCGACAGATGTTATGCCATGTCGGTAAGCCAGTATCGGAATGTATTCACGGGTGTGATCTGATCCAATCCAGGTGGGATCGCAGCCGTGATCAGCGGTGATTAGCAATAAATCTTCGTCGGACATGCTGGCAATGACTTCTTCAAGTCGCTGGTCAAAATAGGTGAGGGCGTCCGCGTAACCTGCGGGATCGCGCCTGTGGCCAAAATCCTGGTCAAAGTTGACCAGGTTGGTAAATATCAGCGTGTTGTCGGGCTCTTGCTTGATCTTTTCGATGGTTGCATCGATCAGTGCGGGCAGTCCGGTTGCTTTCGTGCTGGTGGTAACACCGCGGTGGGCGAAGATGTCTGAGATTTTTCCGACCGCCGCGACTTTCATTTGATGTTCGGTCATCAGGTCCAGAAGGGTAGCGTCAGGTGGCTCGATTGAGTAATCCCTGCGGTTTCCTGTCCTTGTGAAGGTGGCAGCGTTAGCGCCGGTGAAGGGACGAGCGATGACGCGTCCAATGTTAGCGTCGTAGAGTAATTCCCGGGCGGCTTCACAAAATGCATAGAGGTTATCCAGCCCAAAACTCTCCTCATGCGCCGCAACCTGGAAAACACTATCGGCGGAGGTATAACAAATGGGTCTGCCTGTTCGGACATGTTCTTCACCCAGGTCGCGAATGATGTCGGTTCCCGAGGCGTGACACCGTCCAAGCGTGCCGGGGATGTGGGTTTTACGGGTAAGCTCATCCATAAACGGTTTGGGGAAACACTCCGGTGTGTTCGGGTAATACCCCCAGTCGAACGTCACCGGAACCCCCGTCATTTCCCAGTGCCCACTGGGTGTATCTTTTCCGGTACTGATTTCCGCGGCCGCACCATACGCGCCCGTGCCCGGCGTTTCATTCTGCAGAGAAAATGCCACGCTGCTTACCGCTTTTGTTGCCGCGGCCAGGCCCAGACTGGCAAGATTCGGCAGCGCGAGAGGTTTACCCGTTGTTTGCTCGAAGGATTGGGCAACGTGAGCAAAAGTATTTGCACCGACATCGCCAAATGCCTCAGCATCCGGTGCAGAGCCTATGCCTAACCCGTCCGCCACCAGAATAATTGCCCGTCCCATAGTCGCTCAACTGAAGATTTCCAGACTGCAGTATAACGGGAAATGATGGTAACCTGCGGCTTTGCTGTACTAGCCCCGGATCTGCATGCTTCTAATTGGACAAAGCTTATTGGGGATGATGTTTATCATCCTGACGGGATACCTGTTGTCCTCGGATCGATCGAAAATTAACTGGCGGGCTGTGCTGGGTGCCTTTGGTATTCAGTTGACGATTGGTGGCCTGGTGCTTTATTCGACGCTTGGAAAACAAGCGTTGGAAGGTGTCGCCGGCGTCGTGATCAATGTTCTGGGTTATGCTCAGGCCGGTATGGACTTTATGTTTGGCGACTTTGCATCGGCTAACTATGGCTTTGTCTTTGCGCTCCAGGTGCTGCCCATTATTGTGTTCTTTTCATCTCTTGTTGCGGTGCTCTATCACCTGGGCATTATGGAACGCCTGGTTAGTCTGATCGGTGGTTTTATTCAACTGGTGCTGGGTACCAGCAAAGCCGAATCAATGTCCGCCGCCACGAATATATTCATCGGCCAGTCCGAAGCACCCATTGCAATCAAGCCCTATCTCTCTTCCATGTCGACATCTGAAATATTTGCAGTGATGGTTGGCGGCATGGCGACCGTGTCTGGCAGCGTACTGGGTGGCTATGCTGCCGCCGGAGTTGATATGAGGTACCTGATTGCAGCGAGTTTCATGGCTGCACCGGCCGCGCTTATGATGGCCAAGTTAATCAGACCTGAAACCAGCGATGTGACGTCTGACGACTCTGATGTCCATGAGGAAATCCTGGAACATCGTGCTGTGAACGTTATCGATGCCGCCGCAACAGGTGCGTTGCAGGGTATGCACCTGGCCTTCGCGATCGGGGCGCTGCTACTGGCGTTTATT
>JABBBA010000423.1:0-1747 GCA_018607685.1 K189A clade bacterium
CTTCAGCAAAAAGAGATGCCGCATCATAATTGTCTGGGTACTTCTCAGAGACCGCTTCCATGGCACCGGCGTAAGCAATATCGAGCGGAACTCTGTCCGTGTTCGCATCACCGTTAAACCGGGTTGCCTGCGCCAAGATGTAATCCTGTTCAAGCTCGGTTACACCAGCCATCAATGTCAGGGCTTTCTGTGCGGCTGCGTAGGCAGCTTTTCGGTCCGCCGCTGACATCACTGCCTTGCCATTACTGGTGACATTAATGTTTGGCCCGGTAGCCAGCGCTTCACCCCAAAAACACATGGCGCACGAGGGGTCGAGTTTTTGTGCTGCACGGAAACTTCGAACAGATTCGGCGTGATTGAACGCAAATGCCAGCACCATGCCTTGACTGAAGTAGCGCTGCGCGCCGGGCTCAGGCGTAGTAATTTCCATGGAGTAATCACTCATCCCGGAAAATAATGGTGCACCCGCCCGTGTCGCCAATTGAAGGTCGGGATTAACAGAACTGGCCTGTTCCACTGCTTCTGATGAGGACTCTGCCAGATCTGTGTTGTCACAAGCTGTGAGCGCGGTGAAGAAAATGAGAATAAGTAGTTTAAGACTAAAAGGTGTAACCACGGTGCTCTCCTTCTAAACGTGTCATTGGAGCTTACACCATAGGGTCAACCGTATTAATTGAGGTGTTTTTCCACGACATCGAAGGCATGTTGAATCTCTTTAAAGCGTTCCTCGGCCAGCATCGCCAACTCAGGTGCAACGCCATTCGCCTGAACCCTGTCAGGGTGGTATTCCATCGCTAAACGGCGATATTTCTTTTTGATATCGCCTAAAGCTTCTCCGTGTTTCGCGCCCAGCAATGCATAGCATCTATCCAGATCGTTCGTACTCGAATAGCGCGCCTTAATTTGCTCGTACTCCGCCCTGATCCCGAAAATATCCACGGCCTGCTCTATCATTTGATCCTCAGCAGGATGCAGTACGCCATCGGCGTGTGAAATGCGAAGCAGCAGATCAACCAGTGACGCGAGTACTTCTGGATGATCGTGAAAGGCCTCATGAAACTGTCGGGCATACTCTTCGAACGTCGACGTTGAGTCCTTCCCAGCGTTAAATATTTTTATGGCAAACTGGCGAGCCTCGGGCGGCAAGCGCAGGCTGTCTGTTATCACCTGTTCCACCACCGCAATCTCCTCGGGGGAAACCTGTCCATCTGCTTTGCTCAGCTTGCCAAGCATCGAAAATGTCGTCACAAAAAAGATGCCGTGACGCTCCTCGTCTTCACCAAGAAACTTACCACCATCCATTGTATGGTGGCCAAGAACAGCACCCAGAATGGCACCGATTGGTCCGCCCACCACAAAACCGATACCACCTCCAAGTATTTTCCCCATCCAGCTCATACGCGTTGCTCCAGTGAATCTGTAAATTGCAGGATCAGTTCAATAAACCTTGAAACCAGTCCTTCCGGCAGGTCATGTCCCATGCCCGATATGACTTCAAGACGTGCTCCAGGAATTGTCGCGGCGGTGTCCTCTCCCGCCGCCAAAGGAATAAGGGGGTCGTCAGCACCGTGGATCACCATCGTCGGTACCTTAATCGACTCCAGCAGCGCAATCCTGCTACCCCCGGCAACTATCGCCGCCATCTGTCGCACTAAGCCCTCGGGCGTGTAGTCTCTTCTGTGGCGGTTCCTGGCAATCTGATCTCTTTCTCCTTCCGTTAAGGGATAACCCGGGGAACCACAAAACC
>JABBBA010000423.1:1757-7261 GCA_018607685.1 K189A clade bacterium
CTCCGGCCTCAGGGTCGGTTTCTGCGATAAGAGTTGCGGCAGCTTCCGGTGTTGCTGCTGGCAGCCCCTTTCGGGAAGAACTCGACATCACCGAGAAGAAACTGTGTAGACGATTTTCATGAGTCGCCGCCAGTACCTGGCCAATCATCCCACCCATGGAGATCGCAAACAGGTGAGCGCGATCGATGCCGAGAGCATCCATCAGCCCAATGATGTCGTCCGCCATATCTTGAATTGTGTAAGGTGCGGTTTCTGTCTTTCTAGCAACGCTGCCAATGTCAGGCAGGCCCGAAAATTTCTGACTCAAGCCAACATCCCTGTTATCAAACACTATTACCCGAAAGCCTGCAGAGGCCAGTCCCGACAAGAAGGTCTCTGGCCAGTCGATTAGCTGAGTACCCAGACCTCGAACCAGAACGACAGCCGGACTGTTTGCACTACCTCTTTCTTCATATTCAATCTGGATACCATTGGCAATGATGCCAGTCATGCGGGTTCGCCACCCATCAGATTCAGCAATTCGCTGGTCTTTTCCTGCATCAACTCTTCGCTCCCTCTGGACTCAACGTTCAGCCGGACAACGGGTTCTGTATTCGACGAACGAATATTGAATCGCCATGTAGAAAACTCAAAACTGAGGCCATCGGTTTTGTCGACACCCAGAGCATCTGCGCCGTAGGTTTTCTCGACCAGCGTCATCAGCGCCGCGGCGTCCTCAATCTTGCGATTAATTTCACCTGAAACCGGATACATCAGCATACGTTCATCGACCAGTTCACTAAGTTTTTTCTGCTTTCTAGACATCAGATCTATCACGAGCAGCCACGGAATCATGCCACTGTCACAATAAGCAAAGTCGCGAAAATAGTGATGTGCACTCATTTCACCACCATAAATGGCATCTTCTTCCCGCATCTTCTCCTTGATAAAGGAATGACCTGCTTTGCTCATTATCGCCCTGCCGCCGCCACCGGTGACCACATCGGTTGTGTTCCAGGTCAACCGGGGGTCATGGACAATTCCCTCTCCCGGTGATCGTTCGAGAAAAGCCTGAGCCAACAGGCCGACAATGTAATAGCCTTCAATAAAACGGCCATTTTCATCAAACAGGAAACACCGATCGAAATCCCCATCCCAGGCGATACCTATGTCCGCCCCGTTTTCCTTGATCGCATTGATAGTAGGTGCACGGTTCTCAGTTAAAAGAGGGTTTGGTACACCGTTCGGGAAGTTCCCATCCGGTTCAAAATGGACCGGGATCAGTGTAATGGGTAATTTTTCTGACAGCTCATTCATGACCAGGCCAGCGCCACCGTTTCCCGGATTCGCTACAACCTTCAGGGGCGATAGACTGGACACATCAACGTAGGAAAGCAGTTTCTCAATATAGTCCGCCCGATGGTCAAGCGTCTTTAGATTGCCTAAAGGGACTGGTTTTCCAAACTGGTTGGCCGCCACAAGGTCGCGGATTTCAGTTAAGCCTGAATCACTACTTACGGGTCGCGAGCCCGCATGCACCATCTTCATTCCATTGAAGTCTTTAGGGTTATGGCTTGCGGTAACGACGATCCCCCCATCAAAACCATAATGATCTGTCGCGAAGTAGATCTCCTCTGTTCCACAGGTTCCAATAAAGGACACATCGACGCCACTTTCTCGCAGACCCTGGATCAACGCTTCGGTGATCGCGGGACTGGACAATCGAATGTCGTGACCTACCACAACCTTCTTTGGCTTTACCCTTTGGGCATAGGCACGCCCAATGGCAGAGGCAATCTCTTCATTTAACTCATCTGGTACGCGCCCACGGACGTCGTATGCTTTAAAACCGTCTACATTAAGTGACACAAAAAATTCCTTCTTTGGCGTTTTAGTCTTTAGTGATTTTTACAAGCGGAAAGATTTGAGATTTTGGCCCAATTCAACATCAGTCTTTAAGGTCACTAACTGTTTTGATCTCAGCGCATCTGCACGACCCGCATCGACCTTCTTCAACATCGTACTGACGGGCTCTGCGGACAGAATGTGATCCAGGGAATCATGTTCAGACAACAGGGTTACCGCTGACTTCGGGCCAATGCCCTGTACACCCTTGATGTTATTACTCTGGTCACCTACCAGTGCCAGATAGTCAGTGTACTGATCCTGCGCGATCTCGTATTTTTCTTTTACGTAGGCCTTATCACAGCGCTTGTTTGCGAAGTGATCATAAACAATCACCTTATCATTCACTAGTTGCAGGTAGATCTTGTCCGTTGACAGGATAATGACTTCGCCATCATGAACAGAGACGACGGTTGCCAACGTCGCGATCACATCATCTGCTTCATAACTATCGATTTCGAAACTCTGTACCCCCAGCTCGGCAAACGCAGTGACAAACTGCTGAAGGCTGCTAAGCAGCATCGAAGGGGTTTCAGACCGATTTGCCTTGTAGTCGGGATAAAGAAGATGCCGCCATGTCTTGTCATGATGTTCCATCGCCACAGCAGCATGCGTAGGTTGGTGTTCCTTCAGAGCTCGGGCCAGAGAGGATTTCGTAGCCTCTACCACCTGAATCATGTCCTCGCTGGTGACTTCGCTCGATTCCGGCTGATGTTTTTGCCTATGTATACGCGCCTCATAGATTCGACGGATCAGGTTAAAACCATCAACAGCTAGGAAACGAATAGACATTAGAACCCGACCGCCACGCCTTCTGCGCGCGGGTCTTTTACGCCGGACAGCTTTCCATCTTTCATCAGCACCGAGTTGGCATCTCCAATTCCTCGACCGTAGGGCCAGGGCACAAAACCGACGTGCCCCATTTTCTCAAGTGCCTTCAGCGTGTCAGGGACGAAGGCATAGTGCTCATAAATGATTCGATCAGGTTTCCACTGGTGGTGGAAACGCGGAAGGCTCACGGCATCTTCCAGTGACATTTCATGATCAACAATGTTCAGAATAATCTGGAGTGTTGTCGTAATGATGGTGGAACCACCCGGAGACCCTGTGACCAGAACCGGCACCCCGTCCTTCGACACAATAGTTGGTGACATGGAGCTCAGCATGCGTTTGCGCGGCGCGATAGCATTGGCTTCACGGCCGATCAGGTCAAACTGGTTTGCGGTGTTGGGTTTTATAGAGAAGTCGTCCATCTCGTTGTTGAGCAGAATCCCCGTCCCAGGGACGACTATCTTGTTTCCATAGGAGCTGTTCAACGTGGTCGTAAATGAAACCGCAGTACCGGACTTATCTATCACCGAGAAATGTGTGGTCTCCAGGGATTCCTTCGAAGGTGCCGCACCAGAAAAAATGTTATCGCTGGTTGACGCTTTGTTTTTATCGAAATCAGCAAATCGCCCTTCTGCATATTTCTTGTCCACCAGCATCGCCAAAGGCACATCATAAAAATCTGAATCTCCCAGATGCTCCGCACGATCCGCATATGCTCTCCGCTCGGCCTCTATCATCAGGTGTATTGCTTCTGAACTGCCCCATCCCATGGACTTGAGATCGAAAGGCTCAAGCATATTAAGCATTTGCAGAACCAACACGGCCGAGGAAGGTGGTCCCATTGTCCAGACGTCATATCCTCTATAGTTAGTGTGAACAGGCTCCCGGAAGACTGCCCTGTAGTTCGCAAGGTCCTCGTGCGAAATAATACCCCCGCCTTTTTGCATTTCCTGGACGATCAGATCTGCGGTCTCCCCCGCATAGAATCCATCCCTTCCCTTCTCCGAAATGAGCCGGAGGGTCTTCGCGAGGTCAGGTTGCTTCCAGATATCGCCTGCCTCCAGAGCACGACCATCAATCGTGAACTTTTTGGCCGCCGCGGGATTCTTGAGCAATGCGCGGCCTGCTGTATTGATATGTCGTGCCAGGTAGGTATCAAGAACGAACCCTTCTTCTGCGAGTTTGATCGCAGGGGCCATTACTTCCTGTCGGGTATTCGTCCCATATTTTTCAAGTAGACTCAGCAGGCCCGCAACACTGCCTGGAACGCCTGCGGCCAAAAGAGTGCTGCGCGAGAGGCCCTTAATTTCGTCGCCATTCTCGTCCAGGTACATGTCACGGTGAGCCGAACCGGGCGCCATTTCGCGGTGATCCTGTGTGACGACCTTACCGTCTTTGAAGTGGATGACGGCGAACCCACCACCACCGTAACCGCCAATGCGAATGCGGTAGCGACGGCACCATCTATCGCGTTACCGCCCTGCTTCATGATTTCCACACCCGATATTGAGGCAAGGGTTGAACGCGAAGACACCATGGCATTGTCGCCATACACCGCTTCCGTACTCGCGGCATTGGCCCAACCACCCGAAACCACCAACAGAAACCCAAGGAGAATAGATGTGCTCTGGTTCATACAATCACTCGTTAATCAGCTGATCGAAGTTTAGCATGTTCAATGTTGCAATGGCCGCGACTCACCGCTCCCACTCGGCTAGACTGACCCGATGGAACTCTCCCAGCGCGACGCCCGAAAGCTCTTCCTCAAGCAACAAGGTTTGCTCCGGGATAATGAGTTTGGGCGAGGGAAAAATGCGACCAATAACGCAATCCAGCGCCTTTCCTATGTCCAGATCGACACCATCTCCGTCATTAACCGTGCCCACCAGCATGTCCTTTACAATCGTGTGGGTAACTACAACCCCACACATCTCGAGATGCTCGTTCAGGAACGGGAAGTTTTTGAGTACTGGAGTCATGCAGCGGCATTCCTTCCATTCAGGGACTTCCGGTACTCGCTGCCGGTGATGAAGGGGTTCCGAGAAACCAGGCCGCGAGATGACAAGCTCGCTTCCGAAGTGATGGCTCGAATCCGAGCCGAGGGCCCATTGCAGTCCCGTGACTTCGAGGATACCAGCGGCAGGAAGCGAGGCGGCTGGTGGGACAGGAAACCAGCGAAACAGGTTCTGGAACACATGTTTTTCTCTGGCGAACTAATGGTCACCCGACGCGAAGGTTTCCAGAAAGTCTTCGACCTGACGGAAAATGTTGTTCCCTCTACCATTGATGTTTCGGAACCCACGATTGAGGAATGGACCAGGTTTATCGTCATGGGCATGGTCAAGGCGTTGGGCATAGCAACAGAGTTCGACATCGGCTATGCGAAAACCATCATCCGCACGTTATCCAAAATCGCCATAAAGGACCCGCTAAAGTTAGCCATCACGGAACTCGTGGCTGAAGGCCAGCTAATGGAAGTGAACGTCCAGGACCGTACCTACTACACAACGGAACAACTACTTGGCTTGCTGCCTGCCAGAACAACCCGTCAATCGGTCCGGCTATTGTCGCCCTTCGATAATCTTGTGATTAACAGAAAACGCACCCTGGAGCTGTTCGACTTTGATTATCTACTCGAATGTTATGTACCGGCAGCGAAGCGTCAATATGGCTATTTCTCGCTACCCCTCTTATATGGCGATTCACTTATCGGAAGGCTAGACGCGAAAGCACATCGAAAACAACATCAGTTGCAGGTTAACAACCTTGTACTTGAGCCCCATGTGAAG
>JABBBA010000005.1:0-5941 GCA_018607685.1 K189A clade bacterium
GTAGTCCGTTGTCACCCTTGATAGCCGCGCGGAGTGTCAGTAGTAACGATACTGCCTGCTGCCACGGGCCGCTGGCCGGTGGGTCCAGCCAGGCGAGTTCCGCCGGGTCACTAACTCCCCATTGCAGAAGTTGCAGCGCAACGGGTGTGAGGTCAGCGTTGAGTATCTCCGGTGTTGCGTGAGGAGCCATCTGGTCCTGCTGGCTTTTTGACCAGAGCCGGTAACATTTTCCAGGCCTTAGTCTGCCGGCTCGCCCCATTCTTTGGGTGCTCGACGCCTGGGAAATCTTACGGGTATGTAGGCGTGTCATGCCCGTTGTCGGGTCGAAGACAGGCTCCCGGGCGAGACCAGAGTCGATAACAACATCTACGCCTTCGATGGTTAAGCTGGTTTCCGCAATGTTGGTCGCAAGCACGATCTTTCGTTCGCCTTGGTTTGGTACCGGTGCGATCGCAGCTTGTTGTGCGTCCAGGGAAAGATTGCCATACAAAGTTCGCAGGTGAACGCCGCTGATTTTTCTGTTCTGCAGTTCCATGGCCAGTGAGTCTTCTACTCTCCTGATTTCGCCTTGACCCGGGAGGAATACCAGAATGCTGCTGTCGGGGTTGTCAGTTAGTGCCCGTAAGGTCGCTGCGACAGTCCTGTCATTGATGGCGTCCCTCGGCTGGCTGGGTTTACCGTAGACGATGTCTACCGGATATTGTTTACCTTCGCTTATGACAACCGGTGCGCCGGTGAGTTGTTCCAGTTTATGGGTGTCGAGGGTTGCCGACATGATCAGCACTTTAAGTGGGTCGTCCTCCCGGAACAAAGACCGTCCCTTCAGGCACAGAGCTAGAGCCAGGTCTGCATCCAGACTACGTTCATGAAACTCGTCGAAAATAACGAGCCCTACATCAGCAAGGGAAGGGTCCTCCTGAAGCATCCGCGTGAGTATGCCTTCCGTGATCACTTCGATTTTTGTATAGGACGAAACCCTGGTATCAAGTCGCATGCGATACCCCACGGTCTGGCCCACGGTCTCGTTAAGCAGGTCCGACATGCGATGTGCAGCGGCGCGGGTTGCTATGCGGCGAGGCTCCAGTATTAATATTTTCTTGTGGCCCAGCCAGGGCTCAGCAACCAGTGCCAGTGGTACAAGAGTAGTCTTACCTGCGCCGGGTGGTGCCTGCAGGATTGCTTCATGCTGCCGGCTGAGTATCGACTTCAACTCTTCGAGGATTTCGGTAACCGGTAAATGAGTGTCGGTGGGAAGCACAGGCTTAGTCTTGATAAGGGAGGCAGTTTGTTCCCTAGTATAGCGCGGAAAGCAATCTGTCCATTATGCCGTTACACAGTCTGATTCAAGCAAAAGTGCAAGGTTATGAGGCTGTGGGTTTCAGGGGCGGGCTGTTTTTCCACAGCATAGATGGATTGATGCTTGACGCGCTGGCTAGTAACCGGGAGGGGCGTTGCTGACAACATAGGTAACACGACTCCCCGCATAACCACGGGAATACCAGGTTCCCTTACAGTTGTAGTAGTTAGTGCCGTCAACGGAAACTGCCGAGGCCATGCAGGGCAAGCTGTAATAGTAGTGGGTGTTTTCGGTTGCATCCCGGGTAACGTTTCCGGCCACCTGTTCGTCGACCCAGGTTGCCTTATTCTCGAGTCTGCTTTCTCCGGCGTTGCGAACTTTTCCCTGGTCGGCCCAGGTTGCCTTCTTTTCAAATTTGTTTTCAAGCCTGCTTTCTCCGGCGCTGCTTCTTTCACTCGGGTCGAGCCAGGTTGCCTTGTTTTCAAGCCTGCTTCCTTCGGTGTTGTCTCTTCCACCGAAGCTGCCGTGACTGGCGATACCGCCCCGCGAAAACCCAGCGCCTTCGGGAGCACGAGCTTCCGCAATACCAGTGAAGAAGGCCGATGTAATAACAATAACCGCGATAGCGGCTAATCTGACGGCGACACTATTCATTGTCAGAACCCTCCTGTGAGCCACCAGCCGGCGTGTCTGGTTTAGTTATGGGCGTTAGCGAGGGAATTTTCTCCATCCGGTTTTCTGGTCTAAACACAAAATCTGTTTCTTTAAAAGTGGGAGAGAAATCCCAGTCCAGAAAGTTGGCGCGGAGCTGCGGCTGGCCGGGCACATTCAGGTACGTTAGCGTCAGGCGCCTTAGGATGTGGTCATCGCTGATCCAGAATTGAGCGTCGACATCTTGCCCGCGAGCGGCAATATGCTCTGTCATCGGTGCGGACAAGACATTTTTTTCAACGAAGTCAGCTTCCAGGCTGAGCTTTTCGAGTTCTTCCGGCAACGTTTTTATCAGCAGGCGAGACAGTGGTATACGTGCCCCTAGTATGTCGACGGAATATCGAAGGGCCTCGTCTATACCGCCTGAAATATCCACCTGGGTATAGACGTTTTCTGTTTTGTTGAAACGCGTCAGTCTGGCCCCATCATAGCGTAGTCCACCGGCATCACCGTCGCTCTGCCGAGTGTCTATCTTTATGTAACTCGGTCGGCTAACCGTGACATTTCTAACTTCTTGAAATTCGATCTGTTGACCTGATTTCTGGACCGCGTCGTAAGACAAATGCAGGGTGACAGAAAAATCGTCCGCCCCTGCCAGTTTTTCAGTCATCATTCGAAGCAGCTTTCTTGCGTCAGGGTTATCGTCCGCTGTTGCGCCGTTTGCGGAGAGTAGAAGTAAGACAAGCAGGCCTGGCAGTAGAAAAAGTCTTGATGTCATGGCTAGAGTTACCGTGATTAAGTACTAAAATAGTAGGCGCGCTGATCGCGCATCATAATGCCTCAAGTATACAATGGTGCCAGGATCTGTTTACATCAAGTCGGGACAGATGCTGTGGAATTACTCGCAACAGCGTCTCTGAGTCGGCTTCGGTATGATGAGATTGAGCAGAATTCCTTCCGGGTTTCTCTTGGTAATATCGATAAGAATGACTGACAATCGCGTCAGCCCGACTCTCACTCAACAAAAAAGCGGATTTATAAAAGCAATTGAACCATTTTACTATTAGTAAATTCGGCCCCATTTCTTCAAGGCTCGATGTACGAGCAGTCGCCATTTTTATCCTGACTGTTCTGGCGCCACCGAACGTCAATGCCGATATATTCGCTCCATTCACGACCTCCAATATCAATCCCTTTGTCCAGGTACACGGGCTACCCGGTGCACGTCCGGCGCAACTGGTTCCAGACAAGGTGCTGGCATGGCAAGTACAGACGGACATCGCCAATAATTTCACTAAAGACACGGGACGCGCTGAGTCGATATCTATCGACGGAGAGACCTATAGGGCCAACTTCTCCCTGAGATATGGCATTGCTGATAGGTGGGAGATTGGGATCGAAGTTCCCTACCTTCGTCACGAAGGCGGACAACTGGATAGCTTTATTGAAGGCTACCATGACTTTTTGGGCCTAAGTCAGGGGGGGCGCGATGATGTGCCGCGAAATGTGCTTGATTACAGCCATGCCTCGGGCGCCAACAGCCAGCGCCTGAGGAAGTCAGTCAATGGCATAGGGGACGTACGCCTTAACCTGGCCTACAGGCTGCATGAGAACGATAACCGGGTCTGGAGTATCCGTGGTGGTGTCAAGCTTCCTACCGGCGGCGCTGATGAATTTACCGGGTCCGAAGGAACAGATGTCTCAGTTGGGTTATATCTCAGTGAGTTAGCTTTCCTGGGGAAAGAATCCTTAAGCTTTCACAGTAATGTGGGCGTCCTCCTGTTGGGCGATGGAGAAATTATTGAAGAAGAAGTTGAAGACTGGGCGGTCTATGGATCAAGCACTCTGGCCTGGCGACTTTCACCACGTCTCAGTCTTAAGGCACAATTTGATTTTCACTCAGCACTCTATGACAGCGGTTTTGAAGAGATCGGTAGTTTTGCGGGTCAGCTTATTCTGGGCGGCTCGATCATTCTTGGAGAAAAGACGCAGCTAGACTTGTCCGTCAGCGAAGATGTTATTGTGAACACAGCCCCCGATGTAGTTTTCAGCATAGGTTTGCGGTCTCACTTCTAAGCATCTGGCCAGATGCTGTTCCTGTAGATTGACCGGATGTGCCCCTTTATAAGTATGTTTGCGCTAATTAAAACCTGTAGCGTTTACTCGAAAAAAGGTTATCGAGGTTTGATGAAGGTAAGCTGTTAGAGAAAAGGCTTAAAGCCGGAACGCTTTCTTGTTTCGTCGGGGGAGATGTGATCTTCTGCCGATATTCAGCAGAAGAGCACATTGGGGATTCAGCCTCGCCTAATGGCGACCAAATTACCGTTTGCACCGAATTTTAACAAATAGGGAGCCTTGCCTGGTGAGTCGTAAACCCAGGTATCCCAACCTTTCTCAACGGGCTCACCACACTTCTTTAAAATCTCATACTTACTCGGTCCATTTCGCTGGCCATCCTGAATCAAATGAGAGCCGCAGCGCATTGATGCTGCATTCGCCGCTAGTGGAAAAATAAGCAGAGCAATTATGCAGCTCAGGGTAGCGTAGAAAGATTTAGTCATGATGTTTGGCCTCTTATTGTTCAGGGACATGTTGTTCAGGGAGATGGAATG
This sequence comes from K189A clade bacterium, assembly GCA_018607685.1. GTDB lineage: Bacteria > Pseudomonadota > Gammaproteobacteria > Pseudomonadales > Azotimanducaceae > UBA9659. The sequence continues at coordinate 4,561 of JABBBA010000005.1, forward strand.
TCAGGTTAGGCAACAGAGCGATTCCCTGGCCGACGTTCTGGCTGGCTCCGCTGGCATCATCGCCAATCAGTTGTGCCATGATTGAGCGTACCCTGAAGTCACTCTGGCCTGTTACTCCGACAAAGCGTCCCAGTCCTGAAACCAGGTTGAACTTACCTCTGCAGTCACCCGGCTCGCCGTCGCAGTGCCATTCGGCGTACACAACGTCCTCGGACGATATCGTAATCTCACATTGTCCGGTGCCGGTGGTCGTTCCCAGTTCGATGTTAATTCTCTGTGTCGCGGGACAGGTCGCAAAAGCGCCATCGAGGTCACCCGTAGGGGTTTCAAAATAGATGATTCCGGCAAAGGCCCCCTGGAAAATCATCTCGGAGGGACCGATCTGATGAATGCTGCCTTCACCTTCCCACGTCATGATGGCTCTTGTGGATCTGTCTTCTGCCTGGGCTGCTGAAAATGTCCCTATGGAAAGTACAATTAACAATGCAATCTTTAGTACAGTTCTTAAGGTTCCAGTCACCGTTTTTTCCTCGCTTATGGGCGTTCCATTAAATTTACACCTATTGTTGATCACACACAATGTGAACTACCCGGTGAGCCGACCAAAGCATTGAGGTGCGGCGCTTTTGACACTACTTCTAATGGTTGGATCCTCCTCTTCAGTTTCTCCATCGACGGTTGCTCTTCATTCACTCGTAAAAGCAAACCTGATCTATCTTCGACCGCGTGGCGTATCTGTAGCCATACATCACTTTTTGACTCGTCACTTTCCGCCTCTAAAGGAAGCAAGCTCTATGACCAGGTTAACCAGTTTGTTTAGTTTCACGGTTGTTCTCGTGCTTAACATCATCGGAACGGCCTATGGCTCAGTCCAGCATTCTGTAGGTATTGCGCGGGGGGGCGACTCCTCTGTGAGCTACATTGAGCATCATCAATATTTCGAGTCCGGCGAACACGTGATTCGGTTCTACGACAGTGACCTTCGATTGTTGTTAACCAAAGAACTTAGCTATCCGGACCTTCCCCAGCACCCCACGCTTATGCAGACTGACATGCTCAGGCAAACGGAAGTGACCATTGCGATCGACCAGACAACTGCCGTCATGACCAAACTATCAACGAAAGAAACAGACGTGTTTCAGTTTGAACTGACAGAAGACGTTATCATTGATGCCGGTTTTGATGCGTATATTCGTGAAAACTGGCGTTCTTTTCAGACGCAGCCCGTTCAGCATTTTCAGTTTGCCATTGCGGGACAATCCAGGTTGATTCAGATGCAGATCATGAAAGTTGATTCAGATGCCGAGGGAGCCTCGTTCACGATTACACCGCGCAACTGGTTGGTTCGAATGGTCTTGCCTACCACCAGTCTCAGTTATAA
>JABBBA010000005.1:5951-7200 GCA_018607685.1 K189A clade bacterium
GCCAGCTAACTCGCTACGAGGGTTTCTCAAATCTAAAGCGATCCGGTGAAAGCAGAAACGTGGAGATCAGCTTCGAGCATTACCAGATGGAAACGCCTCTTACGATGCCGCTGGTCGAATGGTTGCCTGAGGTGGCAGGATCGTGACTGTTATGATTCGATTCATTCTTTCACTCATAATAATAATTCCTTTGGAGTCATTAGCGATCTACAAGCCTGAGTACGTTGTTCTGGAAAAAACAGGTGAGTTGGAGATTCGCCAATATCCGGATCTCATCGTTGCACGCACCCGTGTCGAAGCAAATTTTGAACAGGCTGGGAATGTGGCGTTCAGGCGGCTTGCGGGATACATCTTTGGGAAAAACTCGGAGAGCCAGAAAATCTCCATGACGGCGCCGGTGACGATGGCGCCTGAGGCCGATCGTGATGGAGTTTACTGGATCAGCTTCTTTATGCCTGCGGAGTACAAGCTTGCTGACTTACCAGAACCCGTTGATGGTCTTGTAGAGGTTGTGCGCGTGCCTGCAGCCAAGATGGCGGTGCTGGCCTATAAAGGTGGCTGGAGTGAGAAAAAATATGACCTGCAAAAGGAGCGTCTAATGTCGCTGTTGGTAGGCACTCGCTGGGGAATCAGTGGCGAGCCAATTTGGGCAAGATATAATTCTCCTTTTCGGCCACCTTTCATGCGCTCCAACGAAGTGATGGTGCCCGTTGAATGAATAGTGTCTAGTTCTGCTTACCAACCTGAACTACCAGGCCCCCCCTTAATCGGTCCGGCCAGGTCGGCGCTTACCCAGCCACCATAATAGCCTCCGGGTTGTGGCGTAATGTGTTCATCCCCCAGGTAGCAATCAACGACTGAAGGGTAAAAGGCGATCCAGCGATGCAGGGTCTGAAATTCCGGGAACATTTCCACATAACGCCATCCGATACCGGCTATTCCAGCGACCGACAAGGATTCCGCAACCCCTTTCCATTCGCAGATAGAACGAGCCCCATCAGCCAGAACGGGCTCTAGCACATCTTCCGGGGGGAAGTAGTAAGTGGGTGCGCCGGCCGTTTCAAGGACGCGTCGACCACGCTCGGTTTCTGCAATGATCTTGCCACCTGAGCGAACGGTCATTGTCCTGGGCACTTCTTCTATGACCGGAGGCCTGGGGAAATCCCAGACAGAAGATTCGCCTTCCTTTGGCTCTATCGCGAATGACGGACGAGATTGTCCGCGGAACTGCCAATGGGAGCGAGCACTT
>JABBBA010000147.1:0-6896 GCA_018607685.1 K189A clade bacterium
AACTGGAAAGCCATGTCGAGTATTGGACCCGGCGTTAGAGAAATTCGGATCAACGTCGACGGAACCTGGCGGGTCGTGTACATCGCCAATCGCGAAGATGCTGTCTATGTTCTACACGCTTTCCAAAAGAAGACGCAGAAAACGTCTACTCGGGATATTGCATCGATCAAGTTCGCTCTGAAGGAGTTGAAATGACACAAAGAAAGTACGAAAGCGTCTGGGATGCCATCGAAGACGACCCTGTAAAACGAGAAATCTACAAACTGCGGTCAGAACTAATGCACGTGATAACTCATCACGTTAAAGCGAACTCTCTGAAACAGAGAGAAGTCGCCAAGTTATTGGGTATCACACAACCACGGGTGAGCACGCTCATGAAAGGTGATTTCGAGTCCTTTCGACTCGATGCGTTAGTTGGCTTCGCGCTGAAGTGTGGTCACACCGTCACTATTAAAGCTGCCTGATTAATTTTGGACGGCCGGAGGTCATTTGAGTCGGAGGCAGGTCTCTCACTAGCAATCCCTGTTCTCCAGAGGCCGCGTATTTAGTTGGCGGATGACCGGGTGATCAACTGCGAGAAATACTGGAACTCCAGAGCAGGTGACCCTCGATGCAAAATCATGACTATGATGGCCCAGACCCGCCACGACGAACACAATCCAGCGTTATCTTAGGTTTGCTGATGGCCCTGATGAAGTTCATCATATGGTCGCAGGTCGTGCGGCGCTCCAGTCATGCGGTCTTTAGTGACGTTTCACTACGCACAACTGATGAGTACTAAACCGATTAATAACGAAAAAGGTGTCTCCACAATGACCTATACCCAGATCCTCTATGATGTCGCAGACCAGATCGCGACGATCACACTTAATCGCCCGGAAAAGATGAATGCTTTCACCGGCACGATGATGCAAGAAATGATGGACGCGTTTGATCGGCTTGATGCCGACGATGATGTCAGAGCTGTCGTGATAACAGGCGCGGGAGATCGGGCCTTCTGTGCTGGAGCAGATCTAACACCCGAGAGTGGCAAAAAACCCTTTGCCAGCGAAGAGATCGTTGATGACTATTCAGACCCCAGGGTCCGCGATGGCGGGGGCCTTCTCACTTTACGCATGTACCAATCTCTGAAACCAGTGATTGGCGCGATCAATGGTGCTGCGGTAGGTGTAGGCGCAACCATGTTATTGTCGATGGATATACGGCTCGCCAGCGAGAAAGCGCGCATTGGTTATGTCTTTGCTCGACGCGGAATTGCGCCGGATGGTGCCGCGAGTTGGTTCCTGCCTAACATTGTTGGCCGGGCACAAGCGCTGGAATGGTGCATGACCGGGCGAGTGTTTGATGCCGAAGAAGCACTGAAAGGTGGACTCGTCCGTTCACTACACAAGCCGGAAGAGCTCCTCGATGCCGCCTATACTCTGGCCAGAGAAATCGTCGATAACACCGCACCTGTTTCTGTTGCCGTGACTCGGCAAATGCTCTGGCAATTACCCTCCGCGCCCCATCCAATGGAAGCGCATAAAGTGGATAGCCGAATCATCTACAGGCGAGCGAAGTCTGCTGATGCCAAAGAGGGAATTGCGAGCTTCCTTGAAAAACGCACACCCGTATATCCGGATAAGGTCTCAACGAATTTACCCGACAGTTTCCCCTGGTGGGATGAACCTGTTTATGAGTAATTAACAAACCTGGGGGAGGATATGAGCTGCAGTCGTGTTTGCAAAGTAGCTAACACGGGGACAGTATACTCATCGCGGTAATCTCCAGCTGATATCATCAGCACTGGATACCGCCCTCCTCGCGGTAGAGCACAAGACGACAGCACCTGTGACAGCACCTATGACTAACAACGTAAATCGCCAATTTCTTATTGCAGCCCACCCGAAGGGCATGCTGAAAGCGTCAGACTTCCAGTATCACGAAACAGAGATTCCCGCACCCGGCGAGGGCGAGGTCCTGGTCAGGGTACTGATGGTGGCCGTCGAACCCGCACTCAGGGGAATCATGGTTGAGGACCCCAACAATCCCGCAGGTCTGAAGCCGGGTGACGTGATGAGTGCCATCGCAGCTGGAGAAGTCGTCAGGTCAAACAATCCCGCGGTAGCCGAGGGTGATCGGGTCCAGGGTCTCTTCGGTTTTTCCGATTACGCCGTCACGCATCCGGAGGCCTTCCTGTTTTCAAAAATACCGGACGGTGTGCCGCTGGAAGCATCTCTTTATGTGTTCGACACCTCCGGCCTGACTGCTTACCTCGGTATGATGGAGATCGGCCAACCACTGGCAGGAGAGCATGTACTTGTATCCGCGGCAGCGGGCGCAGTCGGCTCGCTGGCGGTCCAGATGGCGAAAATTAGCGGAGCAAAAGTCGTCGGTATCGCGGGCACTGACGAGAAATGCCAATGGTTGACGGACAAACTCGGTCTGGATGGCGCCATCAATTATCGCAGCGAGGATGTCGGGTCCCGCATAGAGACCCTGCTGCCCGGCGGCATTGACATTTATTTTGACAATGTCGGCGGCGAGATACTTGACGCTGCCCTGGGTACCCTGCGAATGGGATCAAGGGTCATCCTGTGCGGCCGCATTTCAGAATATGCCAATACAGGCGAGCCCTTTGAACCAACCAATGCCGCCAGGCTTATCAATAACAGTCTGCGCATGGAACGACTGGTCCTGTTCAATCACACAGACCGATTCGACGACTGGCGAACCGTGATGGCGGACTGGATCAGCGAAGGCAGACTGCAGTACACCATCGACATGCTGGACGGGTTCGAGAATCTTCCTCGCGGGCTTATCAGGCTGTTTACCGGTGAGAACAAGGGTAAACAGTTGATTCGAATTGCCTGATGACATCACCTAGCCCTGACTTTAAAAAACTAAATTACCAAATCGCAGGCCTCGAGTATGAAAGTTGACGCCAACATCTCCGCCGACATGAGTAAGGTTGGCGATCAGACCAAACATCTTGAATCCCTGGGATACGACGGCGTTAGAATCGCTGAGCTTAACCATGATCCCTTTCTGCCCCTGGCTGTCGCCGCAGATCACAGCAATCGAGTTGAACTACTCACCTCAGTCGCAGTAGCCTTCGCGCGAAACCCCATGAGCATGGCAACTATCGCTCACGATCTGAACGCCTTTTCGTGTGGCCGTATGGTGTTGGGGTTGGGTTCCCAGGTAAAGCCTCATATTGAAAGGCGCTTTAGCATGCCGTGGCACAAAGCAGCTCGGCAGATGCGTGAATTTATTGAGGCAATGAATGCGATCTTCGACTGTTGGTATGACGGTGAGCGGTTGGAGTTCATTGGTGAATACTACGAGCACACCCTGATGCCAGCCACGTTCACGCCTGAAAACCTCGACTATGGTCGGCCCAGAATCAACCTGTCCGCAACCGGCCCCTTAATGACCAAAGTGGCCGCCGAGGTTGCAGACGGAATGATCATGCATCCTTTTTCTTCGGAAAAGTACATTCGAGAAGTCACCTTACCCGCCATCCAGGAAGGGTTGACGCTTAGCGGCAGAACCCTGGCGGCGTTCGAACTGGACTATGCGCCTATCATCGCGACAGGTCTGGATGAAGAGGCCATCCTAAGGTCCAGGGAAATTGCACGCGACAGAATTGCGTTTTACGGTTCAACCGAGGCCTATCGACCGGTTCTGGACATCCATGGTTGGGGAGATTTACAGACCGAACTCAACTTTTTGAACAAGCGCCAACAGAAAGAAGAAATGTCCAGGCTCATCGATGACGAGGTGTTGAACACCATCGCCGTCATCGGAACCCCTGAAGAAGTGGTTGACTCAATTAAAAACAGATTTGGCGATATTATCAGCCGAACGGGGTTTAGTGTGCCGACACTCCCCGATGAAGAGCAGGCGAATTTAATCAATCGCCTTAAATGAATAGCGGCCAGAGTTGCCTGGACTAATAAGCAGTACACCCTGCCCAACCCGCCAGGCTGGTAGATCAATTATCTGTTCAGACATTGACCATCCAATATCTACAGACCCCGTCCCGATAATGGTGACAAATGCTTAAGAAATAGGCAGGTGAGTACTGGATTGTAGGTTTATGACGCTGGTCCTTTAGTCCGGCGCCTGGTTGCCGATTTCTTTTTTTTGGCCGATTTCCTGAATGCGGGTTTTGTCGCCTGAACATCCTTCAAGCCCGTTGGCAGCTGCATTTGACTCTGGGTGATGAGGTCACGCAATGCAGTTTCCAGGGGTAACATAAATGCCTGATAGCTGGCTTCCTTTCGGCTGATCGCACTCAACAACGTTTCCCACTGGGCGGTCATATCGGGTGTCGTCGCCATTTCAGGGAGGCTGGCGATTAAGCCTTTACCTGCTGCTGTTGATCGAATCGTTTTACCTGGGCGTTGCAGGAACCCACGAGTGAATAACAACTCGATAATGCTGGCCCGGGTCGCTTCCGTACCCAGGCCATCTGTTTCTTTTAGTACTTGTCGAATCTTAGGATCTTTAACGTAGCGGGCGATGCCGGTCATGGCTGCGAGCAGGCTGGCATCGTCAAAGGGTTTGGGTGGCGAGGTTTCCTTCGCCAGTATCTCGCCGACTTCACTGCTGCAGATATCGCCTTTTTTCAAAGCCGGCAGATGACTATTGAGCGCCGCTTCCTGCGCGGCGTTCTTGCCAGGACCCTTGCTGGGGAACAATGCTTTCCAGCCTGGCTTGAGGGATTCGCTGGCTTTAGCGATAAAGCTACCGCTGGCGATCGTCAATTCAATCTGACTCTCTTGTGATTCATGAGGAGGATAGAATTGGATCAGGTATTGCCGCGCCGCCAACTCGTAAATGTCACGCTCGGCCTTAGAGAGCTTGCTGGTATCCATTTTTCGCGCGGTTGGGATGATGGCGTGGTGGGCTTCTACTTTTTTGTCATTCCAGGCTTTGCTCACCAGGCTCGTGTCCGCGCCTGGTACTGCGCTTGCCAGAGCTGCGCTGTTACTTTTAATGGCGTCCAATACTCCGCCGCGTTCCTTGAGGTGTTCAACGGGCAAATAGCGTGAGTCAGAACGCGGATAGGTCAGCAGCTTGTGTCGTTCATAAAGACTCTGGCAGGTATCCAATACTGCCTTGGCACTCATGCCAAATCGTTTGGCTCCATCAATCTGCAAGCTGGATAGATTGTAAGGCAGAGGCGGTGCTTGCAGTCGCTTCTTAACACTGCTGTTGGTCACCAAAGCCGGTTGATCGGTGATTCGCGCGGCGACATTTTCGACAAGTCCCCGTGACAGGACCCGACCTTCTTCATCTTGCCAGGGCAGGCACTCTTCGCTGGGTTGCCAGCGTGCCTTAAACCGGCTTCCGTCTTTTGTCAGCAGATTAGCGATGACCTGAAAAAAAGGTTTCGAGACGAAGTGTTCGATTTCAGCATCACGAGCCACCACCAGACCTAACAGAGGAGTTTGGACTCGACCGACCGATAGCACGCCTTGATAACCGACTTTGCGACCCTGCAACGTAAAAGCCCGGGTCATATTAATGCCATACAGCCAATCCGCTCTTGATCGCGCCAATGCGGAAGTGGATAACGGAATAAATTCCCGATTATCCCTAAGCTGGGAGAGCGCGCGGGTAACTGCCACCGGATTGAGGTCGTTGATCAGGCAGCGTTGAATGGAGTTGCGCTTAGTGCCTTTGACGCCGAGATAGTCGATGACCTGATCGACCAAAAGCTGGCCTTCTCGATCCGGGTCACCGGCGTGAACAAGTTCATCGGCATCCTTAACCAGTTGACGCAGCACCGCCAGTTGTTTGCGGCTGGTGGGCTTGGGCTTCAGTTGCCATTTTTCAGGCACGATGGGGAGATGTTCCAGCTGCCATTGTTTGAATTTGGCATCATAGGCGTCAGGTTCAGCCTGCTCCAGCAAATGGCCAATACACCAGCTGACACAATCGCCATTGCCCACGCTGATAAATCCGTCACCTTTCTTGTGGGGCTTCGGTAAGACCTCGGCAATGGCCCGGCCAAGGCTGGGCTTTTCAGCAATATAGAGCTTCATCGGCTGTTACATGCACCGGTAGCAGAACAATGGTTGAATAATACTGTATATATAACCAGTATAAAAGGTTGGCCGCTCTAATGATGTAGCAGTATCTCTATCTTCCTGGGAGTTTCTACCCACGGGCCTGCACTTGATGTCTTTTTAGACATTTGACGGGCCCGCCAACGGATCGAAAGCGCTTAATCTCGAACTAGAGATCAACAAGCCTGAGCGGCGCTTTACTAAAACCTCAGCGCCTCTGGAGTGGTAAAAATGGCCTTTTCAGAATCCCGCGAGGGAATGTTAGCCTTCCTCGAGAAAAAGCAAAAAACAAGGCAGTTGAGATTTATGTCTGAGGCGTTGAAAGGACTACGGGTTATCGAGCTGGGCAGCGGACCGGTTACGGGTATCACCGGTATGGTGCTGGCTGATTTCGGTGCGGAAGTTCTGCGGATTGAACGGCCCGATGGTGATCCCCTGGGTACACTTCCAGCGGCGCCAATGTGGGGGCGTGGCAAACGGAGTCTTGTTCTGGATCTGGCGGACCCCGCCGGTCGTGAAGCATTAGACTCCCTGTGCGCGGGAGCAGACGTTCTTTTATGTAATTTGCGCATGAGTTCGTTAAAGCGCAAAGGTCTTGATTTCGTGAGCTTACACGAGCGACATCCGCATTTGATTTATTGTCACATCAGTGGCTTCGGTAATCGCGGACCATTGGCTGACCTTCCCGGATACGAACACGTCGTCGCCGCCTACGCCGGTCGCATGCTGATGTTTCAGGGTATTGTGGAACGGCAGGGTCCTGTTATGTCAGCCGTTCAAGTGGGGGTTCACGCAGCTTCACAATCGGCAGCGGCGGGCATTCTTGCTGCTGTGCTG
>JABBBA010000147.1:6906-7182 GCA_018607685.1 K189A clade bacterium
GAGCAAGGTCAAGGACGGCTGGTAGAGACCAGCCTGTTACAGGGAATGCTGCCCTACGAAATGGGCAACATGATCGGTCGCCAGTTCCCGCAACAGTTCGAACTGCTAATGCCGCTAATGCAGGCCGGCGCAGAGCCCCCATCACCCAGTCTGTATTACCACCCCGCACAGACAGGTGATGGCAAATGGATGCAGATGGGGAACCTGTTACCGCATCTGTTCGATAACTTTCTCATCGCGACGGACCTCCTTGACGTTTTGGGCGACCCGGCATTT
>JABBBA010000289.1:0-5227 GCA_018607685.1 K189A clade bacterium
GGCGTTGCGAGACTCTTGAAAAAATCCGAAATCGCCATCGTAGAAAGATCTCTCAGCTCACCGGCACTTTGAAGATTGAATGGTGAGTATGCGCCACCGGATAGATCAGCCATCTGCTGGTACGCAGATTTAACCCGCGGGTCAGAACCTTCCTGGAACATAAAGAGCGGGATATTTAGCACACCCAGCTGACCAGCCTGGTGACATAGATGATCTGCTTCCTCTTCGAGGGCATCGCCAACGAAGACGACAGCCCGGAGTCGTTTGCTCTTGTGTTCTTTTATCGCGTGATCCAGGACCCGGTTTATCTGTGTGTGGCCACCGAGACACCTGACGCCACTCATTTCAGTCAATAATTGGGTGGCTGAACTACACCATGCGCTTGCGTGAAATTCATTGAACCCACGGTAGTAGCAAAGCTGCACGGCGAGGCTGCCAATGCCCTCGGTCGCCTGAAACATCTGGCCCTGAAGATGGCAGGCCCTGTCCCATGTGGCTTCTCTTGAGGCAGTGGCATCCATCGCGAATAACATTCGACCCTCGGATTCAGCGTCGGTTCGCGCGGGCGTTCTAGCGACCTTTTCCAGGAACTGGCTTACCTGCGTACTATTCGTGGTCACGGATTTTGACTTTTTTGTCATCGGTGCCTATCTGCCATTAGTGATCTCTGCCTTTAGTGATATCGGTCATCAGGTTATCTCTTTGATTCGTTATCTTCAGGGTAACTGATCATCTGTCTGCCTGAAGGTCTATAATGTTGCTATCTGTGTAGTTTAACGCTCAAAGGTAATGGGAGTAACAGGTACGTTGAACAGACTGGTAGTCGCCATCTCAAGCAGTGCGTTGTTCGACCTGACCGAAAGCGATCAAGTCTATCGTGAAGAGGGGGTTGCCTCCTACGCTCGTTATCAGATTGCGCATGAAGAGGATCCACTTGCGCCGGGTGATGCATTTCATCTGGTGAGGAAGCTTCTTGGTATTAACGAACTGCTGCAACAACAAGAGCGGGTAGAAGTCATACTTCTTTCCCGCAATACGGCGGACACCGGCCTACGCGTGTTTAAATCCATTGAGCATCATGCCCTGCCGATACGTCGCGCGGCATTCACCGGAGGGGGATCGCCCTACAAGTACATGAAACCCTTTGGTTGCCATTTGTTTCTGTCGACTCATCAGCAGGATGTGATTGACGCCCTCGCAGAGGGTATTGCCGCGGCCAGTATTATTGCAGGTCCTGCCGCCGAATCCAGTAATGAGGAATTACGATTCGCTTTCGACGGTGATGCGGTCCTGTTCTCTGATGAGTCAGAACGCGTTTACCAGGAACAGGGACTCGATGGGTTTATTGCGTCTGAGCGTGGCCTGGCAAATGAGCCGATGATCGGTGGACCTTTTAAACCATTTCTTGCCGCACTACACACGCTGCAGGAGGAATTCGAAGACCGGGATTGCCCGATCCGAACGGCACTTGTGACGGCAAGATCGGCACCGGCACATGAGAGAGTTATTAAGACCTTAAGGTCATGGGGTATTCGCCTGAACGAAAGTCTTTTCCTGGGCGGCCTGCAAAAATCTGCGTTTCTCGCTGCCTACCGTGCAGACGTTTTCTTTGATGATCAGGCGGAGCACTGTAAGTTAGCCGGCGATGTTGTCACCACCGGCCACGTACCTCACGGTGTCACGAACGAATAGCACGGCTGGTATCTATACCTCAAAGTAATATTTCTAGATATTTTTATTCTATCCGCGTATAAGTGGGGGGGACTGCTCGACGTCAGGATGTCCATGAAATTACAACAACTCAGGTATATCTGGGAGGTCGCTCACCACGACCTAAACGTGTCTGCAACAGCGCAGAGTCTTTACACTTCACAACCCGGTATCAGCAAACAGATCCGTCTACTGGAAGACGAACTGGGTGTGGAAATATTCTCCCGTAGCGGCAAACACCTGACTCACGTCACTCCGGTTGGCCAAACAATTATTGAACAGGCGGGCCAGATCCTTCGAAAGGTCGAGAGTATCAAGCAGGCGGCACATGAGTTTAGAGACGAAAAAACAGGCAGTCTTTCAATTGCCACAACTCATACCCAGGCGCGTTACGCACTACCCAGCGTGATTTCTTCATTTATTGGCCGCTACCCGGACGTGTCGTTGCATATGCACCAGGGAAGTCCACTTCAGATTGCTGAAATGGCAGCGAACGGTGAGGTGGATTTTGCGATTGCCACGGAGGGCCTGGAACTGTTCGGCGACCTTGTCATGTTGCCGTGCTACAACTGGAACAGGTCTATCATCGTACCCAAGGGGCACGTGCTGGCGGACAAAGCAGAGCTGACCCTCAAGGATGTTGCTGAACACCCGATAGTGACGTATGTCTTCGGTTTTACCGGGCGAAGTAAACTTGACGAAGCCTTCAAGAATGAAGGGCTGGAACCCAGGGTGGTTTTCACGGCGACCGATGCGGATGTCATCAAAACTTACGTTCGAACAGGACTGGGTATCGGCATTATTGCGGATATGGCACACGATGTCGCAGAAGATCCTGACCTGGTCGCGCTAAGTGCCAGTCACCTGTTTGCGCCCAGTACCACCATGATCGGTTGCCGACGTGGCACGTTCCTGCGTGGATATATGTATGACTTCATGGAGCTTTTTGCACCCCACCTCACCCGGGAGCTGATCAGTCAGGCATTTGAGGCACAATCGCGCAATGAAATTGAACATCTGTTTGACGATATAGTGCTGCCGGTGCTTTAGCCGCTATCAATAGGATTTCAGGATTGATTCACAGGCCGTTCACTGAAAGAATGCCCGCCACCATCATTCGTTAGGAATATCATGCAAGTAGTCTGTCTCGACCTGGAAGGGGTCCTCGTTCCCGAAATATGGATTAAGTTTGCAGAGAAGACGGGTATAGATGCCCTCAAAGCCACAACCCGGGATATTCCTGACTACGATGAACTGATGCAGCAGCGCCTCAGGATTCTTGATGAAAACAACCTGGATCTGTCGGCCATACAGGCGGTTATCGCAGAGCTATCACCCATGCCCGGTGCCCGGGAATTTCTAGACACGCTTCGAGAGAAGTTTCAGGTCATTATCCTTTCTGATACTTTTTATGAATTCGCTAAACCCCTAATGGCGCAACTGGCGTGGCCAACATTGTTTTGTCACAAGCTTGAAGTGTCTGCTGATGGTCGCGTGACAGATTATCTGCTGCGCCAGAAAGATCCCAAACGCCAGTCAGTCAAGGCGTTGAAACAACTGAAATATACGGTATTTGCCGCCGGAGATTCCTATAACGACACCACTATGCTGGAAGAGGCCGATGCCGGTTTCCTGTTCAGGGCTCCGCAAAATGTTATCGATCAGTTCCCACAGTATCAGGTAACCAACGAGTATTCGGAGTTGGCGGGATTCTTTGATAAGGCTGCATCGAACGCGTCTTAAGGACATCAGCCAGAGCATAAATGGTTCCGGCTTGCTGTTGGTTAATACTGAAACCGCAAAAGGTGCTTAACCCGCTCTGGGGACCAGTCTGAAAAGGTAGGTTTCATCGACATTCTCATTTCTGGGTCGATTTCCATATTTTGATTCCCAGGTCTGGGCGAACGTCTCGAATACGGCTGCATCGGTAACCTTAAGGGCGCGAAGTTCAAATATTTCCTCGCCAACTTTTAGCCTGACATCCGGGTTACCGGCAATATTCTCTACCCACTCGGTTCGATTATCACCGGCAAACACGTGAGGAGCGCCGTTGACCTCGACCATCCAAAGATTGACGGAGTAGGGTTCTTCACCCGCTGACTCCAGCTGTATCACCTCGGTAGTGGCGAGTTCACTCCAATCCTCCGGCAGAGGTGAAACGTTCCCCTCTAATTTACCTCCGGCAATTGGCAGGTATTCGGAACAGGCTCCCAGTGTGAGTGTAAGTGCCAGTAAAAAGCTAAGGATTAGTGCGCGCATCATGCTATTCCGCTCCGTAACGAATCATTCTGAAGTCGTGGTAAGCCTTCATCACTTTCTTGACGTACCGCTGGGTTTCGGCTTTTGGCGGAATGCCATTATGCCGCTCGACTGCACCCGGGCCTGCATTGTAAGCAGCAATCACCAGGGTAAGGTTGTTATCAAATCGCTTCATCAGTTCGCTGATATATCTGACGCCGCCATGAATGTTTTCCCGGGGGTTGTAACGATCCAGAACATCGAGGTCCCGTGCGGTACCTGGCATTAGTTGCATCAGTCCAGTTGCTCCGGAGCTAGAAACCGCATCCGGTCTGAAGCTGGATTCGACCTGGATAATGGCTTCTATCAGCGCCGGATCTACCATGTATTTTTTACTGGCGTTCCGGATATGCGCCTTGAACTCAGACGGTCCTCCCGTATCGATTGGACGATCCGCGAGGATATGACCAGCGTTGGTGAAAGTGTCTCGCTTCGTGAGCAGTACATACCCGGCAACCGGGCGATCGCTAATCATTCGCTCGCCGTTTGGGCCCTGATGAATATAGAGTTCCGCCTGCACAATAGGGGAGAAGCAAAGCAAAACTTTGATTAGAGTCTTAAGTAACGTGGCTAATTTCCTGAAATAAAACGGGTTTACAGCCATCGGTTGCGCTTTGGTATGATGGGTCCGAAATTTTAACCAGCTTTGATGTTAAAGCAAATAAATAAGGATACCTGATGGACTACGTGCTGCCCGATTTGTGTGATGAATACCCTGAACTGGTGCGGGTGGTGAGTCCGATGTTCAGGAATTTCGGTGCCAGATTGTCCTTCGGTGGACCTATCACGACGATTAAGTGTCATGAAGATAACTCACTGGTCGCAGATGCGGTGACTGAAGAAGGGCGCGGTAGGGTGCTGGTGGTTGATGGGGGCGGATCCCTACGTTGCGGGTTGCTTGGCGACAATCTTGCGCTGAAGGCCGCTAATAATGGCTGGGCTGGCATCATTGTTTATGGATGTGTTCGTGACGTCGATGCGTTGGCCATGATCGACCTTGGTATCCAGGCGATCAATATCAATCCTTTGAAGAGTATTAAGCGTGATGTCGGTTTGCGTGACGAAGTAGTGGTGATCGGCGGCGTCGATTTTGTTCCAGGAGAGTACACCTATGCAGACAACAATGGTGTGATTGCTTCAGCAAGTCCATTGTCGATGCCTTAGCCCTGGAGTGGCTTGGACGGAGGGCCTAGATCCTGAGTTGTCTCAGGTTAGGATC
>JABBBA010000289.1:5237-7180 GCA_018607685.1 K189A clade bacterium
ATTACACTCCGTAATATCCAGAAAGCAGGCTCTTCCCTCGTAATTGTCGTGTTCTCCGCGATAGATAAACCCCTTTCCATCAACCAGTACATACTCGTGGTACTGCTGTCGCATCTCTGGATCTACGACCTTGATCCCGATGGAAGAGGATAGTTTTCTTGCGATACTCAGCAGGGAATGGCCGTTTTTAATCACACGATGTGGGTTAAACACCAGGATTTCGATCTTCGTGAACTTGCTCCTTCTGGCTAGCCTGGAACAGATGCTCATCAGTTCAGCGTTATCAAACAGGTCATGTGACAGCAATGGTGAGTAGATTCGGATGCTTTGTCTAGCCTGGCCCGCCATCTCGAGAATGACGTTGCTGAAGTCAGACTCACTGCGTAGCAGAATCTGCTGTTTGTCCTCGCCCAGCTTGTAAGTGACATCACTGTCCATGGCTGTGCCAGCGTCCGAACGCGTTTGGACAGATCGATCTTCAGGTTCAAGGGTTAACAGAAAGCGAGAGGCATCGGGATCCAATCGAAACCCGGCTTTCTCCAGAAATACAGTCGTCTGTTCCGAAGGGTCAGCTTCAACAACCACCTCCGTTAACGAAAAGCGTCTGGCGCGTTGAATGGCGAGCTCCAGCAGACTGGTGCCGACACCCTGACGGCTGAAGTCCTCAAGCACACCGAACTGGTTAACGATGCCATCGGGTGTCATCCGGATCAGCCCGATCACATGGTTATCAATGTTAGTCGCCATCCAGTGAATAGCAGATTCGTCCAGATCATCTGAATCCTGGTAACCGGACTGTTTTTGTTCCGTCAGGAATATCTGGCGCCTGATTCGTTGAAGAGTGCCTGATGCTTCGGACCAGAGTACCTCAGATGTGTCGAAGGTTTTTACGTCGACGTCCAGGTTGGAGGCGACTGGCAGTCGCCTCTGGATGTTGTCTTCGGGGGGCGCCAGGGCTTGAGTCATTCGAAAGTGAGGTATACCTGCTTCCAGAAACTCTTCGCCCTCGGCGACAAATCCCGCTCGTTCATAAAACCCCAGGGCGTGGCTTTGGGCATTGAGGAATACACTGGCAAAACCAAGGTGGCGGGCTTTCTCTACAGCAAGCTCCAGAAGTGCGGCGCCTACACCAAACTTCCGAAAGTTTGAGAGCACCGCCATACGGCCAATCTGACCGTCGGGCAACAATCGAGCGGTGCCGATCGGGACATCCTTTGTATCGGTTGCCAACCAGTGCCAGCTATCGTCGTCTTTGCCATCCCACTCTTCATCTTTAGGGACCTGCTGCTCAACGATAAAGACGAGGCGCCTGATATTAGACAACTGCTTGCCGTCAACTTGCCAATCGGCTTCCCGGGTATTGAATTGCCTGAGTTCCACGGTTCCTGTCGAATTATCTGATCAATGAATTATATGGTAGAGGGGATTAGACCAGTGCGCCAGCGTACAAAAGTGATTGTAGACAATCCGCGCCCTCGCTGCTCACGGGGGAGGTAGCTTGAAGTTTTCGTTCGTTGCATAAACATATCACCCAATCTTCATCAGCATCGGTTAGATGGAATGCATCACCGTTGACGAAGAAATAGAACGTAGTGTCGATTCGTGCATAGCTCATTCTGGTTGGCAGCGCAGCTGAGATGCTCATACCAGCGGTATATTCTCGTGTACTGCCAAGACAAAGTAATTCCGGCTCACGTAATCGTGTCACATAACAACCGTACCATTGCTGCAATGTGGCAGGGCTGAACAGCCTGGCAACTTCTCCGAATAATTCATCGGCAACAGGCGCGGGTAGACCGCTGCTCGCCCCATACAATTGATTATTCATGGGCATATTATCCGCCAAACCTTCAATCATGAATTCAGAAAGGTCGGACAGCAGTTCAACGGGCGTGGGATTTCGAATACCAATTGAAAGTGTCATCGACTGCCCATCGCAGATC
>JABBBA010000287.1:0-411 GCA_018607685.1 K189A clade bacterium
GTAAAGCACCTTGTACTTTTCGTCTTCGGAAGTAAGAAAAACTTTCTGCTCGACGCTGTCAACCGCGACCTGTTCCGGTGCTATTTCGATGCGCACCGGGTCCAGCGTCCAGGATGCGGAGAGGCGTTTAATATCTTCGCTGTAGGTGGCGCTGAATAATTGTGTCTGCCGATTCTCTTTGCGAGGCGTGCGGCTGACGATGGCTTTTACGTCCGGGATAAAACCCATGGACAGCATTCGATCTGCTTCGTCGATAATCATGATTTCGACGTCAGACAGGTCAACGATATTGTTGCGGGCAAAATCGAGAAGCCGGCCGGGTGTTGCAACCACAATATCAACTGGCTTTCTTAACTGGGTTTTCTGTTTTTCGTAATCCATCCCGCCGACGAGGGTGGCGACCGCCATGTC
>JABBBA010000287.1:421-3632 GCA_018607685.1 K189A clade bacterium
GTCGGTATACTTGATTAGCGATTCGGCATCGCTCGCAATTTGCATCACCAGCTCGCGGGTGGGCGCGATGATCAGCGCGAACGGGGTTCCTGGTGGCCGAGAATCCAGTGTCGGGTTCTCAAGATCGTAGGTGATGATGGAAAGCAGGAATGCGGCGGTCTTACCGGTTCCGGTTTGTGCCTGGGCAATAATGTCTGCACCGTCCAGGGAGTGTGGCAGCACCTGTGCCTGTACTGGCGTGGTGTTTTGAAAGCCAAGGTCCAGAATCGCGCGTTCCAGCGGTTCCGGCAGGTTCAGTCGTGCAAAATCTTCAGGTAAGTCAGTCAAGCGATTCACTTCGTTAATTTAGGTTGTTGGCGAATGTTGAGCTCTTGCCGGTTTGATGACGTAAGAGCTGCCGTAGGCCACGAGAAACATCACGATATTACCGAGTAGCCCCGTATAGTAAAGGTCAAAGGGATAGTCGATAGCACTTCGTGATGAGGCAATTGTCCAGAGGGTAAAGACCATTGTGGCCGCAATACCCAGAAGAATATGGATTGTACTGCATCTGCTCGAGAAAAATCCGATTAAGTAGATTGTGAGGAGCCCGCCCGCCAACAGGGCTGTCAGAATGGTCGCTGTATCCTGCAGGGTGGTGGTGGTCGTCCTCAGCAGGTAAAGGGCACCTGCAATCATCAGGATACCCGCCAGGGTCGTGATGATGCGGGCGAATGCCAGGTAATGTGCGTCGGGTTGGTCTTTTTTCAGAAAGCGCCGGTAAATATCGTGGGTCGAGACAGTGGCGATGGCATTGATGCTGCTATCGAGCGAAGACATGGCGGCTGCAATTGCTGCTGCAATGACCAATCCAACCAGACCGCTCGGCAAATAGTGGGTAATAAAGTAGGGCAGTATCTCTTCTGCGCGATTACCGCCTGCAAGGATGCTTGTTGCAAGTTCCGCTGGCTGGTGCTGGAAGAACACCCAGAGCGCAGTGCCCAGAAACATAAAAAAAGCCCAGGTGGGAACGCTCACCAGGGCGCAGATAAACATTGCCTTGCGGGCCTCGAGTTCGCTTTTCGAGGCACAGAAACGCTGCACAGTATTCTGGTTGCTGGAGTATTCTGTAAGCCAGCTGATCAGCCCGATAAACAGCATCATGGTGGCGGTCTTCTCGCTGAGGGCAAGTCCCCAGTTGGCGGGTTCAAAGCCACCGTCGCCGGCGGCCCCCACGCCCAGTTTGTTGGCGGACCAGGCAGTCTCGATGATTTCCGGCAGGCCGCCCGGTACCAGTGAGATGATGGTGCCAATGCAGAACAGGCCGCCGGCGATCAACACAATAGTCTGGATGACGTCGGTCCAGATAACAGCCTCGATACCCCCGAGGATTGTGTAAGCGGCGACAAAGACCCCGGCGACCACGACACTATACTCGGCATCGAGTCCCGTGATTGTTTGTATCACCAACGAAATCAGGTAGAGGATCATGCTGATCCGCGCGATTTGTGCTACCAGAAATGCAACGGCACCATAGCCACGAATAGAAGGTCCAAACCGGCCTTCCAGAAATTCGTATGCAGTGACACTGTTATTTTTTCGTAACAGCGGTAGAAAGTAATAGGCCGCAAAGATGATTGCGACAGGCAACATCAGGTTAGGCAGGAAGCGAAGCCAATTTGTTTTGAAGGCATCCCCTGGGTAGGCAAGGAACGTGATTGAACTGATGGAGGTGCCGACGAGGGACAGGCCTATTACCCAGCCACTAAAATTGCGGCCACCTAAAAAGTATTGTTCTGTGGAGTTGTTGGTTCGGGAAAAGTAGATACCCAGGCCCAGCATCAGGGCGAAATATAACGCTAAGACCGCCTGGTCCAGTGGCTGCAGAAGCACCCCTTAGACCAGCTCAGCATTCAGGGAGGCAAGCTCCACGCAGGTGACAAATACGTCCATGGCGCTCTCAAGCTCGCCCAGTCCCGGGAAAGTTGGCGCGAGACGGATATTCATGTCGTCGGGATCCCTGCCATAGGGAAAGGTTGCCCCTGCGGGTGTCAGTTTTACCCCCGCCTCTGCGGCCATGCTGATAATGGTCGTGGCAAGCCCGGGACGTGTGTCCAGCGAGATGAAGTAACCACCGCGTGGGCTGTTCCAGGTGGCCATGTTTTTTCCTGCCAGGTGCTTCTCGAGCTTCGTCAGTACCAGGTCGAACTTCGGCTTGACGATCTCCCGGTGCCTTGCCATGTGCGCCTTGATACCTTCACTGTCCTTCAGGAATCGAACATGGCGCAGCTGGTTAACCTTATCGAAACCAATCATCTGGTCGGAAAGAAATTCTTCAAAGGCTTTGAGCCGCGAGATGCTGGTCGCGAGAAAGGAAATGCCTGCGCCGGCAAAAGTGACTTTTGAGGTTGAGCCCAGCATAACGATACTGTCAGCTGTACCCGCGGTCTCAGCTGCGGCCAGGATACTGGCCAGCACATCACCTTTTTCTACCAGGTCGTGTACAGCGTAGGCGTTGTCCCAGAAAACCTTGAAGTTTTCACCGGCGACTTTGGCTATTTCTGCCATCTGCTCAACGGTTTCCTTCGAGTAGGTGTTGCCTGTCGGGTTGGAATATTTAGGAACGCACCAGATACCTTTGATGGCGGCATCCTGTGAAACGAGTTCCTTCACCATGGCCATATCCGGGCCGTCATCAAACATCGGTACATTGATCATTTCAATATTGAAATGTTCGCAAATGGTGAAGTGTCGGTCGTAGCCGGGTACCGGACAGAGGAACTTGATGGGGTTCGTTCCCCAGATCGACATCATGTGTTCAACATACTGATACATAAGATTAAGGCTGCTGTTGCCGCCTACCATCACCTGTTCAGGACGGGCGTCCATAAATTCTGCACCCAGCTGCCGCGCCTCTGGAATACCCACGATGCCGCCATAATTGCGCACATCTGAGCCATCCTGTAACAGATAGAAACCCTCAAGAATGCCATCCAGATCGTTGGAGAGATCCAGTTGTTCTGCGGCAGGTTTCCCCCGGGTGAGGTCCAGTTTCAGTCCAGCGTCTACATAGCTGTCAAAAAGAGCCTGCAGTTCAGCCTGTCTTGCGTGGGGATCGGTCATAGCGATAAGCCCTCCAGTTCTGTGACCTGCAGCATCAGGTTCAGGTTTTGTACGGCGGCACCGGCGGCACCTTTACCAAGATTGTCGAGCCTTGCGATCAATATCATCT
>JABBBA010000287.1:3642-7136 GCA_018607685.1 K189A clade bacterium
GAATCCGTCCTGTAATTCCACATCGTCGTTAAGTGGCATGACATTGATGCAGGGTTCCGCTTCATACTGATCACTGATGAGCTGGTGGACATTCTCAATGGAATGGGTATCAACCAGTTGGTCTCTGTGTATGGGAACCGAAACCAGCATGCCGTTATAAAAGTGACCGACCGTTGGCATGAACAGCGGGCTGGTTGAAAGGCCGGCATACTGTGTCATCTCTGGTACATGCTTATGTTTCATCGGGAGACCGTATGGCCTGGCAGGCCAGTTCGCGCCCTCTGATTCATATTTTTCGATTAACTGACGGCCGCCGCCGCTGTATCCGGAAATCGCGCTGATACTGATGAGTGCATCAGCTGAGAGTGCGCCTGCACTGATCAGTGGTTTTACCGCCGCGAGGAAACCGGTCGGGTAACAACCGGGGTTTGAGACCAGTCGCGCCGATGCGATGGCATCTCGCTGGTCAGGCATCAGTTCCGGCAAGCCATAGACCCAGTCAGGATTCACACGATGTGCGGTACTCGCGTCAATGAAACGAGTATGGGTATTTTTGGTGTTTTCAACCGTTTCCCTGGCCGCGTCGTCGGGCAGGCACAGGACAACGACATCAGCCCGGTCGATAATGGATTGCTTGGCGTCGGGGTTTTTCCGTTCCGCGGGGTCGATTTCGAGGAGTTCGATGTCAGTTCGAACTGACAGTCGTTCCTGAATTTGAAGCCCCGTTGTTCCGGCTTGGCCATCTATGAATATTTTGTGCATTGTTAGTGGTTTAGCTGCTAAAAGCGGCGCTAATTCTACCACTTAACGAGGGCTCTGGTGATAGATAAAAGCGCGTAAAGACTCTCTTATCGCATTGAGTGTGGCCTTAAGGTCATGCTTATCGGCCGCAACTTTGCCCATAACGTGATCCTTAACATGGTCCTTGGAATGGGGTATGAAAGGGGCGATTCCGAGTTCCGCTGTGGGTACCCTGCCAAAGTGCTCGTCCCGAAAATGGTGGATAAACTGCCGGGTTTTCAGACCATCGAACCAGTCGTCCAGGTGTTTTCGCATGACCCTGGTGCTTGGGGATTGCTGTCGTTTACGCTCATAGTGAGGTACCAGACCGATTTGCTGAATATAGTCATCGATGCCTGCGTCCCCGGTGGCCAGGCGTTCCGGCTGCGTGGCGGAGACGTCATCTAGCCAGTCAAGTAAGTGTTTCAGCTTTGAAAAACACCTGGGATGCTCGAGCGTGAACTCCGATGTAGGTGAATCCAGATTATGGATGGCCTTTAGCGCCTGGCCTGTACCGATGGGGACACGGTCTGAAAACCTACCGGCAATGGCGATGGGGTCTCCGGCCCCCAGTCTGATATCACCGGTTTTGCGCAGTTTGTTCAGCAGGTAGAAATCTTCACCGGTATTTCGTTTTGGAACGCCTCGCACCGAAGCATATCGATCGGGTGAGCAGCTGATCGTGGAGCCGATAGTGGGGTAAGCATAGGGTGAGTTCGCCCAGCACAGTCCTGCGACGTAGTACAACATGCTGATCTCATACAGTTGCATGGGTAGTTCCAGTTCAGGTTCTGCGAGGTGTACGAACGGATAAATAAACGCAGCGTCAGTGCCTGCGGTTTCGACCTTGAAGTAGTTTTCAGGCAGTTCTGCATCCGCATCAGTGGTAAACAGCCACTTGCCTGAAACGACGCCCTGGTGAATGAGGGAAGTTGCGATGTCCATCCCTATCTTGCGGGCCAGGCCGACGCCCTGCTTTTTATCAATGCTGTGGCCGGGGGAGAAACGATCAATAATCAGAAGATCCGGTCCTCTTCCTGCGTCGACTTTTTCAATCAGCTGGGCCTGGTCTGTTAGTTGTCGGACTTGCTGGTGCCGAGTTAGCCCGTCTATCAGTAATCGCGCCGAGGGGTCGTCCTCCCTGGGGCTGTTGACGACAAGGATGACGAGAAAAGACGTGCCGTGCTTGATCTTTTGCCAGACTTTGAGCACATTTTTCTGGTCTTCATCAAAAGCAGGGATGACGAGGCTGTAGTCATACTGTTTGCCGGGCATGCTGATAGCAGCTTCGGGTTCCGCATATCGATCCAGGTATTTGGTGATTGCTTCGTTATGCACGCCAAGCCCTTTGATAAAGAGTTTTAGATAGAGAGGTCGAGATAAGGAGTTCTCGTTTAAGTGGCTACAGTTGAAAAGCCCTCGGTGAAGGTTCTCTAATGGAGGCGACTGCGGACGGGGATGTTCTTAATCACGGATTCTTCGATCGCGATCCACTCCGCAAGCCGCTGATATACGCTCTCTTCACTGAAATACTGTAAAGCAAGTTGCAGGAAGAGCCGGTGGTGGCCCTGCTCGGAATTAGCAAGGGCGGTGTAGAAAGCCTTCAGCTTCTCGTCCGCAAGGTGGCTGGCAACCTGCCGGAACCGTTCTTCGCCTCTTGCTTCAATGACCGCGCCGGTCAGTAAACGATCAAGGAAATAACCTTCGGTGTCACCCCGCACGTTGCTACGTATCTGGTTGACATAAAGATCCTTCTCATCAGGTGGCATGATAAGGCTTCGTTCCTGCATCAGGCGCATAACCTGTTTGAAATGAGTCAGCTCTTCTAATGCCAGATCCACCATTTCACGCACGAGGTCAGGTTTGTCGGGGTAGTGGGCAACGAGTGACATCGCCATCGATGAGGCCTTCCGTTCGTTGGCCGCGTGGTCTATCAGGAACTCATCGAAATTAGCCAGGACACAGTCAAGCCAAGCCCTGGAGCTTGGGGTGAGCCGGATTTCTCTTGTCATCGCGGCAAAACTTCAGCGAAGAAGGTGGCAATTTGCTCTATCTCTTCCAGACAAACCTGATGTTCCATTGGGTAGTCAAACCACCGGACGTCGTAGCCGAGCCGAATCAGGTTTTCCCGTGATGTTGCCGCTCGCATGATTGGAATCATCTGGTCGTGGGTGCCGTGCGCCATCATGATGGGGATAGCCAGGTTCGCATCGGTCATGTCGTTTTCTGTGCCGGTGAAGTCGTGCAGGTAGGTTGAAATCGCCAGGACCCCGGCAATTCTTTTGTCAAACCGTGTGCCCGTGTGCAGTGCAATGACGCCGCCCTGCGAAAAACCTGCCAGCAGAATATTTTGCGGGAGGATCCCGCGCTCTATCTCATGCTCAATAAAAGCTGCAATCTGGCCTGACGATTCAATGATGTCGTCGTGACCGGCCGTTTCGGAATGGGGAATAAAGTCGTACCAACCCCGCATTTCTGCGCCTTCGTTAATAGTGATGGGTCGGACGGGCGCGTGCGGGAAGATAAATCGAATGCTTGAGTCTTCGGGTAGTTTTAATTCCGGCACAATCTGTTCGAAATCATGCCCATCTGCACCCAGGCCGTGTAGCCAGATGACAGTTGAGCGGGCGGGGACAGGTGGTTCGATTTCAATGTGTTCTAGCAGGTCCATGGTCTTGGGATTCGCTTGTCTTAGAGGAAAGTCGGGTTGGCAA
>JABBBA010000362.1:0-2622 GCA_018607685.1 K189A clade bacterium
CAGTGAAAAGTACAGCCTCTTTCTGGATTTCCCAATTACATTGGATATCGAGCGCGCGATGGCCGGAGGGCCTGCTCTCGGTTTCGAACCGGAACACGGTTCACGTATCGGCGTGATGCCGCGCTACGGTACCGATGCAGACGTCCGTTGGTTTGATGTGAAAACCGGTGTAGTCGTGCACACCGCCAATGCCTGGGACGACGGGGACGAGGTCGTACTCCAGGCCTCTCGGTCAAAGACTGCCGATATTGCCGGGGCCGGAACAACCGAGGGTAATAACCTTGCCGACAATCAGGGTCAACTTTACGAATGGCGCATCAACCTCAACACCGGCGAGGTTATTGAAAGAAACCTGAGCGACACACCGTGTGACTTTACGCGAGTCAATGATGCCTATACCTGTCATAAAACCCGATACGTCTACGCAGGTGTGTTTAATCCTGTACGCCCCTTTTCGTTTGATGGAGTGATGAAATTCGACAACGATTCAAATTCAACAACCGTATTCAAATTCGGCAATCAACGGTTCGGGGGTGAGGCAGTGTTCGCACCAAAAATCGACGCGAAAACTGAAGACGATGGCTACCTCGTGTGCTTTGTTCATGACGAGGCAAACGACCAGAGCGAGTGTTTGATTCTGGATGCGCAGGATCCAGGTGCAGGCCCGGTCGCGACCATTGTGATGCCATTTCGGGTTCCCTATGGATTTCACGCAGGCTGGGTGGGTGCGCCATCATGAACGAAGAGCAGAGACGAGAGATCGCGCGGCAGATACAGGACGTACTGCCTGCACCAGAGAACATCCGCGAGGACTGGCACAACCTGATCATAGAAACCGTACTGGAACGCACCTGGGATCGCCCCGGACTATCGCAGCGCGATAAAAGCCTGGTGACCGTATCTGTACTGACGGCGCTCAATTTGCCCCATGAACTGAGACTTCACATCGAACGAGGTGTGTCCAACGGACTAACCGAGAAAGAGATCAGTGAAGCCATACTTCACGTCGCAAGCTATGCGGGATTCCCAGTAGCCGTCGAAGGAATGCGGGTCGCGAAGGAAGCCTTTGACTCGCCGGATGTTGATTGAACCAACCAAAGTACATTTCAGATACATATCTTGAAACGTCGGCACCCTTAGGCGGACCCAATTTGTTCATCGATCAAGGTCCTCTATGGGGATCTGCGCGGATACCGGGAAGTTGCCTTCGGTAAATTGTGACTGTACGTCTTCGCGATAAGCAACAAAATCACCACGAACGACGAGCCAGACATAGCACATATCTGTCCCTTCCATATCGAGCGGGAACGGTGAGAAGCCAATCGGAATAACATCGAATGACTCGTCCCGGGTGCCCGGCAAGTGCTGTTCGACATAGCTGAGGTACTGCTCATAGTCATCCAGTTTGATCATGTCGAAATAGGCAATGGTGTGTTGATCTGTCGTGCCTATTCGTTTCAATACTTCGCTAGGTAACAGGCCCGCCGTCCAGCGGGGATTTATCTCAGTGACAATGATACTGCCGTCTTTGCCGATGAAATAATCGATCCCCATATTGCTGCCCTCGGCCGTGCCAAAGCCGAAAGACTGGGCGTATTTACCCACATTGATTAACAAGGCTTCCTGTTCACTAGTAAGGGAAGAGACCGGTGGTATGTGATTGCCAACCCAGTTGCCATCCGACAGCAGGATGTGACGGGTGTTATCGACGGTGATTTCACCGTCGGTAACCAGCAGGTCGACCGTCCATTCTTCGTACTCCTGCAGATCCAGCCGTTGCTGTAACACTACTTCCGTTGAACTGGGATAGACCTCCGCCAGGATCTCATCTGCCTCGGCAACAGTGCTGACGGGAGTAACATTTCGACCGCCCGGCATGCCGTCCACCTTCATCATGATCCGATTGTTATGACGAGAGAACAGGCTTTCCACATTGGCTTGATTGGCGAGCGGGGGCGCTACGGCCAGGCTTTCTGGAACAGGTATGCCAAATGACGGGGCATTCCGGGCAAAATGAAATTTGGAATTCAACTTAAAAATGACATCAACGGCTTCTTTGCTGCCATGAAGAATCTGGTTGGAGGGGCTGACCATCATGAAGTCTACAATTTCAACATCCGGCAGGTTATCGGCCACATGTTCATAGAAGGTCTCGATAGGGGTCGCGATCAGATGGTCAAGCGGCACCACGGGCAAGCCGACTTTCTGCATTATGGCGTTGTAGCGTTTCGCGACGTCGTCAAACGGGGGGTGCATCACCTCTTCAAACACCGCGATATAGTCTTCGGGCTTACTGATGCCCATCAGACATGTTTGCAGCATCGCGCCAATGACATTCGATTCCTTGAAGTCATCTGCCTGCTTGGCCGTGAGGTTGTCCATATCGAAATACATCGGGATGTCATCCGCACGTAAAGCGTGAAGCGTTGGTGGCTTGAGGCCCGGTGAAAAAGAACCGAATTTCATATTAACTAGCCCTACTAATGAGTGATGTGGGGGTGAAGCTTGCAAAACAAAACAATCAGCCAGGAAATCTCGAGTTAACGTAAACTGTGTACGGAAAGATTGCCTACAAAAGGCTTCAGATTTTCTTAACTGGTCTTCAATTCCAGACCCGCCAGG
>JABBBA010000362.1:2632-5789 GCA_018607685.1 K189A clade bacterium
GCCAGATCGTCACTTTCACGCCAGTCACGCAGCACCCTGCGGTAAGCGCCAAGGCCTTTGCCATAGGTTTCAAGTCGCACATTGCGATAGCGTTCACGACTGCCTTCCTGGTTATAGTAGCCTGGCGTACAACTTTCTGCAGATCCGCCCAGCACCAAATTTACCTGCGCGGCCTCGCTGCTTAACTGGTCGTCTATCCATGCCTGCTCGGCGTCTGCAGAAACATTAGCCGCCTCAACTTTTCTCTGCTCGAGTTTACTGATGGTGTAGGCAACATGTTCAGCCTGAACATCAACGCCAAAGGCGTAATTCGCGCCCAACTGGAAAACAAACAGGCCCCCACAGAGGAACAGGTTAGGAAATCCCCTGGACATGAGGCCATGCATCGTCCGCTGGCCTTCTCCCCAGTGTTCGTAAAGAGACTCGCCACCGATACCATGGATAGGTATGCCAATTCGCCGTTGGTAACTGCTGGTAATCTCAAAGCCACTGGCGTAAACGATGCAGTCCACTTCATATTCCTGACCATTGGCAACGAAACCTTTATCCGAGATTCTATCCAGCCCCTTCGCTTCACTGACGTCTATCAACTCAACATTCGGGCGGTTGAAAGTCTCCAGATAACCATCGTTAAAAGTCGGTCGCTTGCAGAACTGGTTATAGAACGCTTTCAACTTATCTGCGAGTTCTGGATCATCCACCGTTTCATCCACCCGGTTGCGGATCTGCTCCATGGTTTTAAAGTCCGCTAGCTGGACCATATTTTTCAACTCCCCAGGCGGCAAACCTTCTGCCTCTGCGAAGAGGGATTGCACATTACGCGTCATTCGCGTCCAGCCGTCGTCTTCGAATTCAGGGTGATTCGCGAGTCCCAAAATGGCGTCACCAAATCGCTTTTGCCGTTCTGACTGCCAGCCGGCCTTTAGATTGGCAGCCCACTTCGGGTCAGTCTCTGCATTGTTGCGCTGGTCCACAGAAGACGGGGTGCGCTGTATCACATAAAGCTTTTTAGCGCTTTCACCCAGGGCAGGAACACACTGGACAGCCGTTGCACCGGTACCAATGATGGCGACCGTTTTATCGGCTAGTTTGTCGAGATTACCTTCAGGTCCACCGCCTGTGTAGTCGTAGTCCCAGCGGCAGGTGTGAAAGGAGTGCCCCTTGAAATCATCAACACCGGGAATCCCGGGTAGTCTTGGCCTGTTTGCAGGACCCGTACCCATGCACACGAACCGGGCTTTCATTTCGTCACCCTGGTTGGTTGAGACCAGCCATCTGGATTCATCTTCGAGCCAGCGAAGGTCAGTCACCCAGGTTTGGAACACGGCATCTTTATAAAGATCGAAATGTTTTCCGATTCGCTGCGCGTGCTCGTAAATCTCCGGTGCAAACGAGAAACGCAGTTTCGGCACATAACCGGTCTCTTCCAGCAGCGGCAGGTAGCTATACGATTCAATATCGCACTGGGCACCAGGGTATCGGTTCCAGTACCAGGTGCCGCCAAAGTCAGCAGCACTATCAACGATACGGACATCGTCTATGCCCGCCTGTTTCAGGCGAGCAGCAGTCATCATGCCAACCCAGCCGCCACCGATGATGATGACATCGCGCTCGTCGCTAATGGGATCGCGTTCGATTGGCTCTGCATAGGGGTCATCAATCAGGTAACGATTGGCATAAGGCGAATCGTTGGTGATTTCCACGAACTGGGATTCAGCATCGTCCCGAATCCGTTTTTCACGCTCGACCCGATATTTTTCAGTCAGTTGCTCGGGGTCGAAACCCAGTGATTCAGGTGACAGTGGACCCTTTGTTGTGGACATATTGTGTCTTTCTCATTTGAGGCGAGGAATGTAATCATACCTATTGCAGCCGCAACGTGCCTGCCTGCCCTGATTCGGCACAAAGGCTAACCGGTATCCGTTTTCATTTGCTAGTTACCAACTATGGCCAATTAACTTGTCAATACCCTCGAATCAAACCAATTGGTACATTACAGTTAGCACCACACTAAGCTGTCGAGACAAAAACGATGATTTCACTTCGATGCTACTTTTCATTTAGATCCCCCTTTGCTGCAATAGCGCTTTACCGACTCCGTCGCCTGAATGATTTCGCCGACATTAGTATCGAAATGATGCCCGTCTGGCCCGAAGTCGTCTTTGGGGGCCATATCGATAACCCCACGGACAACCTGTTCAAAATTGCCTATATATTTGGCGATGCCGCCCGACAGGCAGAAGTCGCCGGCATTGATCGCTCATACTTCGATGCAATCGCCAGTAACTTCACCCTGCCGGAAGAAGCGGACTACAAAACAAAAAAGCTGGGAATCCAAATGCCAGAGGAGCATTGGGAAGGGCCTCACAAAGCGTTCCTCTATGCGCAACACCAGGGGAAGGGATGGGCATTTGCCGATGCACTCTGCATTCGCCGCTTTAATTTCGACAACAAGGGTGCGGCTGACATCATGAACCCGGAAGTACTGGACAGCCTTGCAGAAGAAGTCGATCTTGATGTCTCAGCAATGCGCGCGGCCATTGCATCGCCAGAGATCGAAGACGAAATGCAAAATGTGATTCGCGAGTCTGAGAAAGATGGTGTCTTCGGCGTGCCCTTCTTTGTGCTCGATATGGATGGCGAGATAGAACGGTACTGGGGTAATGATCGCCTCGAATATGTCCTGATGAGAATCAACGGCCAGCGGACGCTTCCATCGCTACCCCAGGTTTCGCTTGAAGTGCTTTGCCGGACCTGATTCTCTCTTAGGACGCATCAGGGTTAGATTGCTTAGCTTGCTTAAATGCCTGAAGGTCTTCTTCAAATGAATGCAGCGAACTGCGATATCGCGGTTCTGCAAAGCTTCGCTCGGTTTCAATCAGGCGTCGTTGCATCTTCGCTTTGAAACTGTCGCTGAATGGCGAAAACTCATAAGTGGACATTCGCTACAGATGCTGTCGGTACAAGAAATCTGTTCGCAAAATAGCCATTCTGGGCCTAAATCACTGTGATACTAATCTTTGTCCAGCATACCCATTTCGAACGGCATGAACACCATGTCTGCATGACGGCTCAGAGTAATCAGACATCCATAAAATCGATGCACCTCTACAACTGTCAGGATGAGGGTGACGGCCAGTCAGCAGCCAATTCATAT
>JABBBA010000362.1:5799-7108 GCA_018607685.1 K189A clade bacterium
TTCATATTCTGTCGGGGTGATCCGGATTGAATATTCAGAAGACCTGGTTCGTCGGCTGGTTTCTTGGCCGGTTACAGGAATTCAGTTACTCTAGGGACCCTTTATCGTCGGCTCCAAGGCATGTTTTTCAGGTTAGTAGCCCTGCTGCTCGCAGTTTCCTGCAGTCTCCCATTATCAGCAGAACCTTCCTGGTTTGGCGGTATTGCCGCGGGTGCCGGCCAGCATGATACTGATCTTGATATTAACTCGGGCACCATCGACCTGTTGTTCGAGCCGTCCGATGATGGTGACGTCATCAGTTTTGAACTCGGCTACGAGTTTAATGACCACTGGTTTGCGGCACTGGAGTATTCACTCTACGATGCCGATGATTCTGAGCTCGAGAATATCGCTGCATCGATTAACTATCAGTGGCGGTTGAGCGATAAGTGGAAGATCTACGCTGGCATACTGGCCGGTGAAAGCACACTGGAGTGGCAGGAAGACCCGATATTCGCCACCACAATCGGAAAAGAGAATGATGAAACGCTCCGGGGTGCCCAGCTTGGATTCAAGGCGTCGCTCAATGAGCGTTGGTCCCTGACGGGGAAGTATCAGTTTTTGGGTATGGATCATGAGACCAGGCTTGAACCCAACACCGGTTCCGGTGATTTTACACACGAGAAGTTCCACTTCCTGACCCTGGGTATGCAGGTAGCCTTCTGATGTCACGACGATTATTCGGCCTGCTGTTGAGCATTCTGTTGGTTGGCGGCTGTGGAGGTGGTTCAGATTCAGAGTTCATTGATGACACCCGGATACTCCAGGGAATTCGACTAGCGCCATCGAGCGTGGAGCTACCGGTTGGCCTGACCCAGGCATACCAGGCAACCGGAGAATACTCGGACGGCACGGAAGAAAACATTACTGCTTCCGTGAGCTGGGTGTCTACGGACCCGGCGGTCGCCTCCGTTGATGCCGCTGGTGAGGCGCTGGGGATTGCGATCGGTGAGATCCTAATCCAGGCCTCCCAGGCAGGCATCTCAGGTGAAGCCCAGCTTGAGGTTGTTGAACCCGTTATCGTTGAAGCAACCATTCTGCCACCGGCAGCTAACATTCCACTAGGTTCGACGCAGGATTACCGCGCATTTGCCGTTTACTCAAACGGTGCCTATGAAAATGTAACCTTTGAGGCGGAGTGGTCCCTGAAAGATGAAAGCGGGATTATCCAGGCTTATGAGCCAGTGCTCACCCGTGGACTTACCGCGCTGGATGATTTCGGAACCGTCATTGCCGTTGACGTGGGAGATGATGAACTCCTGGTTAGTAT
>JABBBA010000374.1:0-4318 GCA_018607685.1 K189A clade bacterium
TCTTGCGCCATGATCCAAAGAGAAGTCCACATGCTCAAAACCATAGAAGTTTTCAGGATCGGTTACGGTACCTTCAATATATTTTTCAAAATTTTCATGTTCGTCCCAACCCTTTGGGTAAGGGGAGGAAGATTCACCTTCACCCCTGAACGTCACCATAGAATTTCTGGACGTGCCATGTTGCAGGTGTGACTTACCAATCAGACCCGTTCGGTAACCTGCCTTGTGAAACTGACGCACAAAGGTGTTCGCACTCCAGTCCAGCGAACGATCATTAAACACAACACCATGGGAACTGGGCATTCGGCCCGTCATGATAGAAGACCTGTTAGGCATGCAGAGAGGGTTTGAAACCCAGGCATTGTCGAACACCATGCCAGAGGCGGCAATCCGATCCATGTTGGGTGTACGGACGATCGGATTCCCCATGAACCCTGCATCGGCAGCTCTTTGCTGATCGGTAATGATGAACAGAATATTGGGTTCAGTCATTTCGATTATTTTGTCCCGTTTGACTGAGCCTCTCTGAAGGAAACCAGATCAAAACCCTCCTGGGCCTCAGTCGGTGACTGGCTGTAACAGACAACATCATAGAAATCCCGGAATGCAGAAATCCTGCCATCACGCAGTTCCGCTACTCCGCAGATATGTGGCGTCATCAGGTCGTGGCCCTGCTCGTCCCAATGATGATCCACCCGTTCGGTAAACACGATATCGCCCCTGCTCGCCATGTGAATCAGTTCTGCGCTGAAGTGCGTCATGGTTTTAAGAATCGGGATTTGACTGGCAAACCCACCACGCGCCATCTGCTCGAAGAGCTCCGCCTGGCCACTTATCGTATCAAGACCGCTATTCGTCCAGACAAAGTCATCTGTGCATACCGATTTGATGGTTTCGGGTAATTCACCGGTTTCCATTGCCCTGATAAGCCTTAACACCAGCGCTTCATTACTATCTGTCGCTTCAGTGACATCAATCATACGAGCCAATCCAAAAGGAAAATTTACAGGTTCAATACAACCACATAAGCGACTGTCTCTACCACCCTGCTAATTTGTATATTTCCCGTGCAGCCCATACAGTGAGCTGATCATTTTTTCACACGGAACCAATATGGCTGACGAATTCCAGTTTATTCGCTATGAAGGCGTAGAAGACGGCGTTGCACGAATAGTGCTCGCCCGCCCGGACAAACGTAACGCACAGAACAAGTCCATGCTGTATGAGCTGAATGATGCGCTTGATATGGCGTCACATGACGACGACTGCAAGGTCATTGTCCTCGCCGCCGATGGTCCCGATTTTTCTTCCGGCCACGACATGCGAGATCGAGAGCCCCTGAACCACAAACCCGTTGGCACCTGGGGCGGCTTTGGTCAGCCGGGAGTCGAAGGACATTGGGGGTTCGAAGAGGAGCTCTATCTCGGGCTCTGCTGGCGCTGGAGAAACATACCCAAGCCAACCATGGTAGAAGTCCAGGGTCGCGTTATCGCCGGTGGCCTGATGCTGGTCTGGCCCTTCGATGTCATCATTGCGAGCGACGACGCACGTTTTTCTGACCCTGTCGTGGCGTTTGGCGTAAATGGCGTGGAATATTTTGGACACCCGTGGGAAGTGGGCGTCCGAAAAGCCAAGGAAATGCTGTTCACCGGAGAAGCACTCACCGCAGATGAATGTAAGTCCCTGGGCATGGTTAATCACGTGGTTTCCCGGGAAGAACTGACGGAATTCACGATGAAAATGGCCAAACATATCGCCAGGCAACCAATGGTTGGCCTGAAACTGGCCAAGCAGTCCGTGAACCAGATGCAGGATGCACAAGGCCTGTGGCCCTCTTTGCAGGCCGCTATGTCGCTGCAGCACATAGGACATGCCCACGAGCGCCTGATCCACAAAACCGCCGTCGAACCCGAAGGTGGCGAGAAAATCAAAAAACAGGCCAAAAAGAAGCAATCCAACAAGTTCGACTGAAACCTGTAAAAGGGGACGCAGCTGATTCTTTCTCCTCAGATCCAAGAAAGAATCAGCTGCGTCCCCTTTTTAATCCCCCTTAAAATCAGCTGCGTCCCCTTTAAAACTGGCGCGTACTACAAAAAGCTGGTACCTTTTTCCGCCTTTCCAGAATGTTTTATTCGGTAACCGCCAGGAGACCTAGATGGCAGAACTTTCAATCAACGAAAATGTGATGGACCTTACTCCGGAAGGTCCTCGACTCAAGGGCATGCGCTGCAAAAGCTGCAACAATCATGTGTTTCCCATGCAAAAAGGATGTCCAAAATGTACTTCTGCCGATGTGGAAGAAGTGCATCTCGGCACTAAAGGAACACTATGGGCCTGGACAATCCAGGGATTCCCCCCCAAAGCCCCTCCTTATCTTGGTGAAACAGACCCCGCCAAGTTCAAACCTTACGGCGTCGGTTATGTAGAACTGCCAGGGGAATTAAAAGTAGAATCCAGGCTAACTGTTTCAGATCCAACAGCGCTTAATATAGGCATGGAAATGGAACTCGTTGGCGAAAAAATTGGTAAAGACGAAGAGGGTAACGACCTAATCACCTTCGCCTTTGCACCCGTCTAAGTTAGTCAGGAGAAGACATTATGAGTGATGATGTAGCAATTGTAGGAATTGGAATGCATCCGTTTGGCCGCCATGAAGGCGTCAGCGGAATGGAACAGGGCGCGGCCGCGATTCGTACCGCTTGTGCAGACGCCAATGTCGAATGGGCTGACCTGGAATTTGCCTTCGGCGGCAGTGTTGCCGCGGGTAATCCTGATTCAATGGTTTCCCAGATGGGCTTAACAGGTTTGCAGTTCATCAACGTTGTGAACGGTTGTGCAACGGGTGGTTCCGCATTAATTTCCGCCTATAACACCATTAAATCCGGCGCCTTTGATATCGGCCTGGCGATCGGCTTCGACAAGCATGAGCGTGGGGCCTTCAGGGTTAACACCGGTAAGTCCGGTGAAAGAGACTGGTACGGCGGCAGCGGTATGGCGCTGACCACCCAGTTCTTCGGCATGAAGATCAACCGCTATATGGAAGAGTACGGCATCACTCAGGATGCCCTGGCGCGTGTTTCCGCCAAAGCTTTTCGTAATGGTTCATTGAACGAAAACGCATGGCGCAGACAAGCGCTATCTGAAAAGGAAGTACTGCAGTCAGCGATGCTCTCGTATCCGTTAACCCAGTATATGTTCTGCTCACCCGGCGAAGGTGGCGTTGCATTGATCCTTGCCAGAGCTGATAAGGCACACAAATACACTAAAAACCCAATCTTCCTGAAATCGGCTGTCGTGCGATCACGCCGGTATGGAAGTTTTGAGGTATTAGCCCCATCTCTGGCGCTTGATTATGCGGACGGCCCGACGGTAGACGCGTCGCAGAAAGCATTCGAGGCAGCGGGCGTTGGTCCTGAAGACATCGATGTAGCTCAGTTGCAGGATACCGAATCAGGTGCAGAAATCATGCACATGGCTGAAAACGGTTTCTGTGAGCATGGCGAACAGGAAGCAATGCTGGCCAACGGTGAGACTGAAATTACCGGTCGTCTACCGGTCAATACTGATGGCGGTTGTCTCGCAAACGGTGAGCCCGTTGGCGCATCAGGCCTGCGTCAGGTCTATGAGAATGTGCTGCAGCTTCGTGGTGATGCTGGCAAACGCCAGGTTCCAAACAATCCCAAGGTTGCTTACACGCATGTGTATGGCGCTCCGGGTATTTCAGGTGTGACAATCCTGAGCACCTAGAAGCACCAGGTATATCTTTGAAGCTATAAAAAACGCCCTCTTCGGAGGGCGTTTTTGTTTCTGTCAAAAATAACTGACAATAGCGTAACCAACAATCAGGCGACGTTTTGATGACCTTTAGCGTGACGGAAACCGGCGCACCCTGCGGCGCCATTGTCGAAGGACTCGACCTCAGGAAAAACCTCGATAGCGCAGAAGTCACGGCCCTGCGGCAGGAATGGTTGCGTTACCATCTACTGATCTTTCCAAACCAGAACCTTACTGACGATGACCTGGAAAGATTCTCAATGTGTTTCGGGCAGTTCGGTAACGACCCTTTCATTGCGCCCATAGATGGCAGAGATCACGTGATAGCAGTAGAACGAAAGGCACAGGAAAAAGCGCCCGTCTTCGCAGAAGTCTGGCACAGCGACTGGAGCTTCCAGGAAGTGCCTCCTGCAGGCACCTGTCTCTACAGCATTAAGATCCCACCCGTGGGGGGAGACACAGGCTATATCAACCAGCACAAAGCACTGGCAGAAATGCCGGCTGATCTACGGAAAAAAATTGAAGGCAAAATAGCCATCCACTC
>JABBBA010000374.1:4328-7104 GCA_018607685.1 K189A clade bacterium
CTGCCCGAAGCGGCTATGCCCCGGACGGGATGTTTGGTAATGAAGAACAGGAAGCTGACAGAAGCATGCGCATTATTGTGTCAGAGGAAGCGAAAGATACCCGTCGGCATCCGCTTATTCGTCGTCATCCGGAGACCGGTGTTGAAGGGCTGTTTGGCTGTTTCGGCTATATCATTGGCATCGAAGGCATGAGCGACCAGGAATCCCGCGATCTGCTAATGGAAGTCTATGCCTGGCAAACCCGCGACGCGTTTATCTATATGCACAGCTGGCAGGAAAACATGCTGGTAATGTGGGATAACCGTTCGGTCCTGCACAAAGCGAATGGCGGTTACGACGGTTATGATCGCCTGCTTCACCGAACCACGATCGCCGAGCAGGTTGTTGCATGAGCGCTCTCGCGCAGCAAATAGCAGAAGCAATTCTCAACCACCAACCGCTACCGGTATTCCCCGAAGGACTCACCCTGGCGAATGGTTACGAACTCCAAAGCGAGGTGGCAAGCCTCGTTTCACCTAACGGGTTCGCAGGCATCAAAGCCGGGGTGACCAGCGAACAACTACAGGCTATCTTTGGTATTGATCATGCGCTACTTGGCAGGCTGTACCGACATGGCCATTTTGAATCCGGCGCTACGCTCCCTTTTATCGAAAAGCAGCTAATAGAATGCGAGATCGGCATCATTGTTGATGCTCAGGGTCAGCCAGTATCCGCAGGCCCCGCACTGGAATTCGCGTTCGCCGCGTTTTCCATGCCCACAGACGCAACAGCCCCAAACCTGACCGCGGGCAATGTGGCGGCCGACAAGTTTCTTACGGGAGAGCAGCACCCCTGGAGGGAATCCTATGATGACATCACTATTCGATTCTATCGCAATGATGAGCTAATCAACGAAGCCCCCATTACTGAATCGTTAGGTGGACCTGCTAAAGCAGTCACATGGATCATCCAGGAAGCCGGGCGATACAATATTGAAATCCCGGACAACACGCTCTTAATGACCGGCGCCTGCGGACAGGTAATACCAGCAGCACCAGGAACTTACAGGGCAGACTACGGTGACCTGGGTGAGATTAACTTCACCATCTCTGAGTGAACCTGACGATCCCTATTCCGTAGACATCGTTCTGGCATACATTAATTGCAAGGCTTCACCCATGCCTGAAGGATGTTCTGTGTCGCTGAAGTCAACAACCTGGTCCCAGTTTTCAGCGACCGCATCAATGCTCACTTCATCTGTCCGCGGGTCAAGGTTCAAACCCACCGTTCGCTCCCAGCGTACTTTCTTGAAAGACCCGGCCGAAGCCTCAAACATACCGCCCGACTCTTTGCAGTCCTCGTGCGCCAGGTAAGCCACTAGCGGTGCAACATAATCTGCCTTAATGGCGGTCTTTAGCGCTTCCGGAAAGTTGGCGCTGTTCATCTCTGTGGCACCAAACGGCGAAACACAATTACAGGTGATATTGGCTTTTGCGCCTTCTATAGCAATTGACTGGGCCAATCCATACATACCCATTTTCGCAGATGCATAGTTCGCCTGGCCAAAATTCCCATAAAGCCCTGCAGAAGAGGACAACAATACAATTCTGCCACCCCCCTGCTCCTCGAAATGCGGCCATGCGGCCTGAGCGAGCTTGTAGGATGTCTTCAGATGAACATCCATCACCGCATCCCACTGCTCTTCGGGCATTTTCTTAAGTGTCTTGTCCTGAATAAAGCCGGCGTTGTGCACAACGGCATCGAGGCGGCCGCATTCAGCCACCACCCGCTCTACCAGTGCCGCACTGTCTTCCACCCGACCAGGAAAGTGAATCGCTCGACCGCCAGCATCCAGAATGGCCTGGGTCGTTCCTCTGTCATCGTCTGTGGAACTGTTGATCGCGACGGTTGCACCTGCCTGTGCCAGGCATCTTGAAAAGGCATTACCCAGGCCTCGACTGCCACCCGTTACCAGGACCACTTTATCTTTAAATGTTACTGCCATATTCCTTTCCTAACGTTCCAGTTGTGCAATTTCCGGAGTCTTGATTTCATAGAGTTCAATGACATTGCCACAGGGATCGCGGCCGTAAATGGCGGAAGACGTGTCTCCGAAGTGCACCACTTCGCCGACAAATTCCATACCATGGGTCTTTAGCCGATCGTACTCCTTCTGGATGTCATCAACCTGCAGGGCGAAATGGGGATAGCCATAGTCGCAGGGCCTGGACCTCAAGTCCTTTGGCTCAGGGTTTGTGTACTGCCACAGTTCAAGAAAAGCATTGGGGCCTTTCAACATCGCCATCCGGGCTTTCGCATTTTTCAACCCAATTGCGCGATCCACCTCCGGTGAATTGTCAAACTCACTCTCCTGGACAACTTCAAATCCCAGACCTTCGGTATAGAACTTAAGTGCTTTTTCAAAGTCACTGACGCCCAGGGCAACATGGTGTATTCCTACTATCATGGCTTTTTGTTTTTCATCCTTTGGTTGTTTACATCCTTTGTTTCTCGAAAGTTATCGCGAGCCGTAGCGCAGATCTCGGATTCACTTAACGCCATCCCCGCGCCGCAGGCGCTTTGCTCTGCCCAGCGCCAGGCCTTTTCGGAGAGCTGTTCAGGTCCTTGGTTTACTCAACGTTGTTCCGGCGGCAGCGGTGTTTTGCTCTAACGCTCATCGTGCCTTTTCGGACAGCCATCGTCCAGAGGTTCAATCTATCTGGTGCAGCGCACGCAAAGTAAGTGCTTTAGATTCAGGCATCGTGCCTTTAGTGGGAAGGCTCGTTCGCTCCTACCC
>JABBBA010000417.1:0-6783 GCA_018607685.1 K189A clade bacterium
CCCTGTTAATCGCCTGCGCCTCCGCAAAAGTGGCATTGGCATCGCCTTCTCTGCGGAGGGTGTTCAGAATATTCTGTGCATCCAGGCCGCCACCAAACCGGAATATGCTTGCGGCAATGTTACTGGAAAGTTCGCGCGTTCCGTCATCGGTGCCGATACGGT
Organism: K189A clade bacterium; assembly: GCA_018607685.1. GTDB lineage: Bacteria > Pseudomonadota > Gammaproteobacteria > Pseudomonadales > Azotimanducaceae > UBA9659. The sequence goes on from JABBBA010000417.1 coordinate 163, forward strand.
CGTCATCACCACCGTTATAGGACAATACATCGCCATCCAATTCAGTATTGAAGCCGCCACTTAACTCAAGGGAATACGTAAACTGATCCGGAATACCCTTGGTCCTGATGTCAACGCTACCGCCGCCAAACGAAGCCGGTCGATCAACGGAATAGGTTTTCTGCACAGCAAGCGAAGAGACAATAGAGGTAGGAAATATATCCAGCGGTAAAACGTTACGAGTAAGGTCAGGTGACGGAACCGTTGCCCCATTCAGTGATGAACTGGAATAACGCTCACCCAGACCACGCACGTAGACGAACTTGTCTCCCACAAGCGAAATCCCCGATATTCTTCGCAGGGCCGCCGCCACCGTAGAGTCACCGACCCTGCTAATGAATTCAGCGCCGATCACATCACTGACAGCGTCATCCTCCATACGCTCGGTCAACAGCCCTTCCGCCGCACTCAGCAAACGAGCCTGTACAACAACCTCTTCCATAGCTTCCTGCGCATAGACCGGTTGACAAGCCATGACCAGCAGAGTGGTGAGCACCACTCTGGACAATCTTGATAGTGCTCTCATATCGATGATTTCCTAATGGGGTTACTGCTCGAACCAGAGGTCAACTGCTCGCGAACCTTCATGGATCCCGTAGGTCCAGTTTTGAGTCCAATCTGTAATTGCATTATCAAGACCGCCTAATCGGCCACTTGATGGTACCGGTGAGACAGTCGGGTTCGTTCCATCAACAACCAATGAATTAAAAGCGACCGAGTAAACCGGCGCTGAACTGGCACTACCCGATTCCAGAATCACAAGGCCTGTATCCGCCGTTGCGGTAGGATCGGTACCCGCAATATCAACCGTAGCAAACTGGTTACCCCCGACTTCTGCGAATTCCTGTACGGATGCACCTCCAGGCAGTGATCCTCTGTCAGCCTGTGCGCAGGAAAACAAGGTGGAATTAATAACCAGGTCTCCATCTTCAGCCGCCTGGGCAGATCGGTTGTCGATCCGCAGACAATAGTTGTCGCTGGTTGAGTCCTGGGAATCTTCACCGATAGCAACAACCATTGAGTCACTGATGATTGGCATGATGCCTTCTCTCAGGCGCCAGCCGGCCCCGGGGTCGTGGGTTGCGGTGGCGGCAGGATTTGGGGAGATAATGCAGGTCAGGTTTGAAATCGTCGGAGAGCTGTTAATACCTTGAGCAATAATCGATTCGACTTCAGCAGGATCAAGACTGGAGAATGAGCCAATACCATCAGCTTCTATACAATGGTTGCCATCGCTCTCCGCCTGAATGACCAACGCATTGGTAATGGTACCTGAGTAACCTTCATCAATATCGATCGAATCATCGCGTACGTATACCGCCACGAAGTTTGTAATGTTGACTGCACCGCCAAACATTTCTATTCCATCATCGTAAGTGGAATACACCTCAAGGTTGTTAATGATGGTATTGCGACCAACACCACCAAAAGAGATTCCATTTAATTCATCTCCGTTGGCAACCTGGGCACCGGTGTGTTTCACCTGGACATATTCAAGCCGACCAGAACTGTCATCATTGTTGTCACCACCGTACTGTGATTCATCCAGACCTGCTGCACCTTCCGCATCTACATGACAATCGCTGGTCGCAAGATCGCCACCTGCTACAGAACCTGTATAAACACACTTGTTTGTCACCCCAAAACCATTAACAACCATTCCGCCCCATTGCTGGACTGCATCAAACTCCAGAGATGGTGTATCCAGGCGTGAGCTCTCAACATCTGAGACAGATGTAATGATAATAGGCGCCGCTTCGGTACCGACGGCAAATACCTGAGAACCGCGGTTAATAATCATAAAGTCGCTATTCGAAGTGAATGCCAGTGTAGTGCCCGCTTCAATAGTCAGTACCGGGCCATCACCGCCTTCCGTGATACCTGCAGTGATCAGGTCGGCATCTGTGTCAAAACTGCTACCCACAAACAAACTTCCCTGAAAAGTGTGTACGCCGCCGTCTGAAAGCGAGGGGATCGTCATATCAACGGTAAGATTATTGCCAGCGTCAACAAATGTTGGTGCATAGGTACAATCCAGACCGTCAAAAACCCCTGCAATGGTTTGTCCACCGGAGTTTAGATAGGCAGCGCAGGGATTTACGCCTGGGTCTGTAGGAGGAGGGTTAGTCGTAGAGTTGTCAGTGGAGTTATCGATTGTCGTTGGCTTAACGTTGACATCGCCACCGCCACCACAGGCAGTTAACAGAACAACGCAAAAAGTAACTGCGACATACAGTAATTTCTTCATTAATTAGAGACTCACTATGATTGGTTGATAGCGAGACAGTTTAGAGAGGACGAATGAAATTCAGTTAAAGCGTGCGTGTGTGGAATTAATTAAGTATGAATATTGAGTAAAGGCAGGATCGGAGACATCACGACTAGTTCGGAGAAAATTTGTAGCCAATCCCCCGGACAGTTTCAATCATGTCAGCTGCACTTCCAAGCTTCCGGCGGAGTGAGACAATATGGACATCTATATTTCTATCCACGATTGCAACACCTTCACCGAGGGCACGGCTGATTAACTGTTCTCGGGTAAACGCTCGTCCTGGATTAGCCGCTAGTTGTTGTAGCAATCTGAATTCCGTTACCGTGAGCTTTAGGTTGTTCCCTGAAACCGTGACTTCGTGACGTTCCGAATCCACAACCAGTTCGTCGAACACCATACGGTAATCGTCATCCTTCTGCCTGACAGGTCCAACCTTACGCAGCGCAACCTTTACCCTGGCAACGAGCTCCCGCGTATTAAACGGTTTGGGTATATAGTCATCAGCACCCAACCCAAGCCCGATGACAATATCGGAGTCTTCCACTTTTGCTGACACGATAATAATCGGTATATCACGCGTCAGCTCATCTGTCTTTAATTGCTGACACGCAGATAATCCATCAATGCCAGGAAGCATTAAATCGAGTATCACAAGGTCAGGGACCTCACGGCGGATGATGTTTAACCCTTCATCGCCCCTGCCTGAGGAGATCACCTCGTAACCTTCTTTCTCCAGGTTGTAGACAATGACATCGGCTATATCCGCCTCATCCTCTACGACAACAACTTTGTACGAACTGTTTATTGGTGCGCGATCCATCACGGAGTATTCCTGCGTGGACTGAACCTCAGACATACACTGGAGGAATAGAAATGATGTACTTCATGAAAAAGGCTGGGTTGCCGTAATGTTCACGGATTTGTGGGGTCAAAGCCCGGGTGACATTTGAAAAATCACTGTCCGTAGTGCGCTCTATTAGCGCTAAACCATCAGAACCGGCAGGTTCGGGAGCAGAAGAGGCACCAACTATCAGTAGCAGGAATAAAACGGACGGAACCAATTTGTACACGCAACACCTCGAGGAACATATGAAAGCAAAAGCATATTAGAAAAACTTTTGCTCCCTCGCCAAGTGCTAGCGTGCGAATTAGCCGGAAATTAACAGTACGTTAAGATAACTTTACAAAAAATTGTGGATCTCTAAACAATTCAACTTATTGGACGGTGGCGATAGACCATTCCTGTGCATCATTGCTGTGCAAACTGGCGAAACCCATGACCGTCATTTCATTACAACGGATTCTGCTCAATTCACGACGACCTATTTTCAGGGAAACTGCGACAGATTTTGCGGCATCCCTTGATTCCATTGCGGCCTGGCAAACAAGCATTTGTTCACTGGGTGCACTCACAGCTGGATTGCCGGTTTCTTCCGACGCAATTTCGTCCGCACTAACCACACACGCTGAAAATAAAAGAATACCTGCTGCTAGTGTCCTGGACATGCTTTTCTCCTTGTTTCTTAATTGGTGAAAAATATACTTGGCGGATGATCTTAATACAAATTATATATTAGATTACAACAATTACACTAAGGCGCGAATAAAAACTTTAGCCATAGTAATCAACGAGTTACTTCTTAACAAAAAATTTCAAAAAATATTTTTGTTAAGACTGGGTTAACACCTCTCTACTCATCCGACTAAAGAATCGCCTCAATTCGCTCCATGAGATCAAGCTGGTATATCAGATCCTGGTCGTAATCGAGTTTCTCAGTATCAACAACGAGCACATCGCTTAGCGTGTAGTTTGCGATCCAGTTTTCGTACAAACCATCCAGCCGCTTAAGATAACTTAGCGGGATATCCTGCTCCATCTCCCTGCCCCGCTGCTTGATGCGCCGCCTCAGCGTTCTCATGGAACACTTAACATAGATCAGCAGGTCCGGTGGACGAATGGTCTCAAGTATTGTCTGGTAAAAATTCCAGTAGGTCGCAAAGTCCCGGTCATCCATACCACCCATATCATGCAGGGCGGTGGCGAATATCTCCGCATCTTCGAAAATGGTTCTGTCCAGAGCGACAACCCCATTTGCCCGGTCGAACTCCCGATGCAACCTGAACTTGTTACTCAGGAAGTAGATCTGCGAGTGAAATGCCCAGCGCTGCATATCCTCATAGAAAGACGGCATATATGGGTTCTCGTCGTTGGGTTCGTAAAAAGGTTTTATTCCGTATTTCCGCGAAAGAAACGCCACCAACGATGACTTCCCGCTACCGATGTTCCCCGCTATTGCGATGGCTTTGTCCACGATGCCTAGGCTCGATTATTGCTCATGCTTGGCCAGCGCCTTTTGCAGCGTCCTGACGGTCTTCGTGACCTTCTTGTGTGTATAACCCTGCGTAATCGAGCTCAACATTAAGCTCATATCGTACTTTGTGAAGTCTTCCAGCTTTACCTCTCCTGGACCACCCATGTGACCGCTGACATAAAGCGGACTGACATGCCGGTACACCACACGGGAGATAACATCGACATCGACCCAGTCAACGAAATCACCTTCCGCCTCGATCTGTTTGATCGCCGCACGATAGGTTTCCATTCGAATCGAAGCAAACGGGTCAGATTTTCTTGAACTGAGTACCGGTGCCAGCGCCTTCGCATAGGAGAAATTCTTCCTGGTGGATTCCGCGACCGCCTCGATGATAAAAAACAACTTGTCGATGCCCTTTTTGACCTCGTGATCACCGATTGCCTGATAGGTATGCCGGAACCTCTCTTCGACGGCGATACGCAGCAGCTTTTCCTTATTACCGAACTGGTGATATAGGGTTTTAGGCGTGACATTGCTTTTTTCGGCTAGCTCTCGCATGGTCACACCTACATAACCATGCTTGGCGATCAGATCACGCGCCGTGGCGAGTATCTTCTCGCGACGACGATACTGCCGCTCGGTTAGAACTTTCATAGATATTTTTCCTAGGCCATCTATCCGATACTATCTACCCGATGGAAGGCCTGCTCTTAAACCAAAGTAACTTACTGAATAAGCGCTGCAGTGTCGAACGGAATATAAGTAAAACGTGTACTACTTTTGTCGTGCGGCTACAGGCATAATCCGCCCACCAACAATAACAGGACCCCCTATCAATGAAAGAATTCCAGATCGACGTCAAAACGCCAGATGGCATGATGGACTGTTTTGTCTGTCACCCCGAGGGCGAAGCGCTTCCCGCGGTACTGTTCTACATGGACGTACCAGGCATTCGTGAAGAGTTGAGGGACATGTGCCGGCACATTGCGCAGCAGGGCTATGTCGCCATTCTACCCGACCTCTATTACCGGGATGGCACGGTTCGATTTGACCTTTCAAAGGGTGAGGAAGAACTGCAAAAGATGTTCGCGATGGGCTCGAAGCTCACCAACGAGATGATTATTCGCGACACTGAAGGCCTCGTCGACTACTGCAAATCCAGTGACTTTATAACCGACAGGATTGGATGTGTCGGCTACTGCATGAGTGGGCAATTTGTCGTTGCAGCAGCCGGTAGCTTTCCCGCTGATATAAAAGCCGCGGCATCACTCTACGGGGTAAGAATTGTGACGGACAAGCCAGACTCGCCGCATCTTCTGGCAGACAAGATCGATGCGGAGCTCTACCTTGGGTTCGCTGAACACGACCCCTTTGTCGAAGACTTCGTTATTCCTGATCTCAAGGCAGCCCTGGACGCCAACAACGTTACCTATACGCTGGAAACTCATTCAGGCACCGAGCACGGGTTCTGCTTCAAACAACGCCCCGCCTACAATGAACCCGCAGCCAACAAGGTCTGGGACATCCTTTTCGACCTGTACGGGCGAACCCTCAAGTAGCGGGGCTAAAAGCAGAAGGGGGATCACGTGTCGAAGAACAATGGCAGACTTCAAGGAAAAACAGCCCTGATCACCGGCGCGAGCCGGGGCATTGGCCGAGCCATAGCAGAAATCTATGCGGCCGAAGGCGCATCATTAATACTAACCGCCACCACACTGGATTCGCTGGCTGACGTAGCAACCACGCTTCCTGAGGCAATGCTTCTGGCTGCCGACCTGTCTGATCCCGAGCAGGCCTTACAACTTTTCGAAAAGGCTATTGCCCAGGCAGGGCACATCGACATCCTGGTTAATAATGCCGGAATCTACCAGGGCAAGCCCTTCGAGCAATACGCCCTTGAGGAACTGGATCGGCTAATGAAAGTAAACGTCTATGCGGTATTCCAGCTAACCCAACTGGCGGTCAGTCATATGAAGCCGAGGGGCAGCGGCCAAA
>JABBBA010000417.1:6793-7053 GCA_018607685.1 K189A clade bacterium
CAGAAATCTATGCGGCCGAAGGTGCATCAGTAATACTCACCGCCACCACACTGGATTCACTGGCTGATGTGGCAACCACGCTTCCTGATGCAATACTTCTGGCTGCGGACCTGTCTGATGCGGAGCAGGTATTGCGACTGTTCGAAAAGGCAGTTACCCAGGCAGGACACATAGACATCCTGGTTAATAATGCAGGAATCTACCAGGGCAAACCTTTCGAGAACTATACGCTGGATGAGCTTGATCGCCTGATGAAGGTA
>JABBBA010000103.1 GCA_018607685.1 K189A clade bacterium
GCATAGCCCGCAGTGAGAAGTTCGGCGCGACCTCAAAGCTGTTCGCACCCGGAGTAAATCGCATGTCATCAACACGGTCAATCAGGGCCTGAAATGCCCAGAACAGCTCCCTTCTTGCCAGCGGTGCACCCAGACAGTGATGAATGCCGGAACCGAATCCAATGTGACGACCGGGCTTTTCACGTTCCAGATCCAAATCCGCCGGACATTCAAACTCTCGTTCGTCCCGATTGGCCGCTGCGTATCGAACATTAATCATCGCGCCTTTGGGAATCGAAACGCCATGCATTTCAATATCATTCGCTGCCATGCGGAATAATCCCTGCACAGGACCTTCCAGGCGAACCACCTCTTCACAAAAAGTCCTCAGGTACTTGTCGGGGTCTGATCGGAGCTTCTGCCAGACAGCAGGATTCTCAATCAATAACTTCAGGCCATAGCCAATCGCATTGGTTGTCGTTTCCGAACCACCAACGAAGGTGTCCGCCATCATCTCGGCATGCAGCTCATTATCGGTCAGGGGTCGTTCCCACTCGGGAATCACGCGATTGACCATGTCCGACAACAAGGTGTCGTCCGGTTCTTTTCGAAGGCGCTCAAATATCGGCTGGAAGTAGTGCTGGGCTTCGATCTCCATCTCGACCGACCATTGTTCTTCTTCCTCTGTCTGCATCATGCCAAGGCGCTGTACCCAGGCATCCGTCCACGCCTTGATCTGCCAGATGTCTTCTTCCGGTACGCCCATCTGCTGCCCAATGACAATAAGCGGCAACGGCACAGAATACTGCTTAATCCAGTCACATTTACCATCATCTACAAAAGCATCAATTAGCTTGTACGCCGTATCCCTGACGAAGGAATCCATCGCTTCTATCTTTTTGGGCTTGAATGCCTCATTAAACATTGTCCGCATCTGTTTATGATTCGGGTCATCCCTTCCCGCAAGCGTTGCACCAGGGACCCAGCCCTTTTCTTCATAAAGGGCATTCATTCGAGTGGCCCGATCGGAATCAAGCTGTTCCCGGCTACCGCCCTGACCACCACGCATATCATTAGAGAAGTTCTTGGTGTCCAATAGCAGCTTACGTATATCTTCAAACCGGGTGATGACGTAGAAACCGGTAATGGGGTCTATCCATACGGGCGCATCATCGCGCAGCATCTGGTAAGCATGGTAGGGACAGTTCTGCAGCTTGAAGTCGAGGAAATTAATCTCGTCGAGACTGCCGGGCACAATTGGTTCATAGGACTCAGGCATACGAAGGCACCTCCTGCATGATCGTCTTCAGAGTCGCTTCCATTTCTTCCCTGGCCGCTCCCTGACTGGATGCAATTAAAACCGACAGCATATTAATGACAAGACTAAACCGCATTCGAGATATTTCCTCTAAACCCTTGTTAATCAATAAGAATGTTGACCAATAATTGCCCAAAAGCATTGTCGATAAATGCTCTATATCGACCTCTTCCTTTAACTCGCCCCGTTCCGCCATTTTGGTCAACGAGTGCAGAAAATCCTGCCGGACAGAGTGCAGGAGCAATTCGGTCAGCGCATCGCCCTGAACAGCCCTTAGCAAGGCATCGGTAATTGCCTCTGCATAGGCGGGTTCAGAAGCTCTAAGCGTTGCACCATATTCCATCAGATTGAGCAGGTACCTCCAGCCTGGACCCACGTCCGACAATTCACCGACCCGCTGGTAGCTTCTCACCAGCAGTTCACGCAGCGCTTCAAGCAGCAGCTCATCTTTCGTGTTGTAGAGGTTGTAGAGCGTCGTTGGCGAGACTTCGGCCCGTTCAGCGACCTGGCTCATCACCATCCCTTCATAGCCGTAATCAGCGACCATCTGCCTGGCAGTCGCCAGTATCCGCTGACGCCGGTCTTCCTGTCTTGGCGTTAATGACTTCTCGTTGCTCATGCAATTGTCCTATAGGACCTACTCAGAGACCTACTCAGGTAATACCTAGGTGATAGAAGTATTACCTTCCATAAAGGCATCGACTTTTGCCCTGGCAGCCGATTTGTCCTCAAACCATAGCGCGTTGATCTCTGTGAACTCAACGGACTCTTTTGGTACCGCAGCTTCTTCAAATATTGCGCCTACAGGGCAAGCACCCTCGCAGACCCCGCAATCGATACAATCATTGGGCTCGACGTAGCACATCCGGTCGCCCTCTTCGATCAAAATACAATCAACCGGGCATACTTCTATACAGGATTGGTCCAATACATCGACACAGGCGTTCGTTATTACAAAGGTCATGAAGACGATCATCCTCGCTAAAAAATAAATGTAGGCAACGGCACCGCAAACTTGTGCAAACCGGTTTGCACCATTGGTGTCGAGAGAGTAGTCTAATTCAGATTATTGTACTTGACTACAAGTTCCAAAACCAACAGGTCAAAGAGCATTTCCAGAGGCCTGAACAACCCACTACAGGTATTGAAATGACTCTCGAAGAGCTATTAGAAAAAGAAACCATCAAGGAAATCCGGATCAAGTATAGCCATTACTTTGATGGAAAGATGGTAGACGACCTGGCTGACCTTTTTTGTGAGGACGCCGTCTGTGAATTCGGGCCAGACTACGGAGGCGACTGGGTAGGAAAGGAAACCATCAGAGCCAACTTCGCCGACTATGCTGAACGCGAAGGTCCACCCTTTGGTGTTTTGCACGCCGTGACTAATCCTTTGATCACACTGATTGACGCGACGACCGCGAATGGCAGATGGTACCTGCATGATTTAAACACCCAGGAAGGTGTCGAAAACCCATTGATACTTTATGGCATTTACGATGACGTTTATAAGAAAGTATTCGGTCAGTGGCTTATCCAAAGAACAAAGATCGATTTCCTCTGGCCTAAAAGGCAGTACACCGGCTTCAGGAACTTTGAAAAGGAGAATAGCAAATGAGTAGTGTAGAGAATTTTATTGAAGACCTTGCATCATCAACCGATGCTGACTTCGCATCAGTAAAAGAATTCCCCCTGATGCCCGAAGGCGAAGCGGTGGATATGGGCCACGCCGAAGATGGCACGCCATTGCTGGATCCACGTATTTTTGATTCGCCTGAGTTTTTCAGGAACCCGTACCCATATTACCGCATCATGCGCGATCACTATCCTGTCTTCCATGACAAACTTCACAACTGTTATTGGGTGACGCGATACGACGACATCACGGAATGCTACTTCGATGATGAGGGCTTCAATACCATACCCAAAGGCTCATCCAGCGGTGTGTTGGGTAACACCCAACTGGAACTCTCCGGGGTTGAACACCGTCGGCGGCGCAACCTCTATGGCCAACACCTGGTAGGTCAATCGCTGCAGGCCCGGATTCCGGCAATCGAGAGTCTGGCGAACGAAATGATCGACGACTGGGAAGCCGCCGCCAGGGACAACTCCGAGTTCTGCTCAGACAATGGCAACACCCGGCAGCTTGAACTCTCCACCATGTTTGCCAATGAGTTTCCGATTCGAGTGGTTTGCGAAGTACTCGGGTTTCCAAAAGAAGCACAGTCCCAGTTCTATTACTGGTACAACTCAATGATGAGTGGATTGGGTGGCTCGGCAACGCATAAGCAAGGGGTTGAAGCCAGGCAGGATCTGGAAGACTACGTTGCGGGAATTGTTGAAGAAAGAAGGAAAGAACCAACCTATCTACTTGACCAGGATGGTAACCCTACGTCGAAGGACATCATCACCAAATTGTGCGAAACAAAGGTCGATGGTGACTTCCTCTCAACAGAAGAGATCACTTCCAATATCGCCCTCATTGTTGGCGCCGGTGGTGAAACCACCCGTGGTGCCATCATGAATATGTGGGCACTATTGCTCAGGCACCCGGATCAGTTTAATGCTGTTATTGAAGACGGAGAGAACTGGGACAAGGCCTTTCACGAGACGCTCAGACATTCGTCCTCGATTGGAGGACAACCGCGACACAATACGTTCGACGTGGAGATGCATGGAGTAAAGGTACCTGCAGGCTCACTGATGCAGATGGTTGATTTCTCGGCCAATCACGATGAGAGAATCTTCAAGGACCCTGAAACATTCAACATATTCAGGGATGACCTTTATCACGGCAAGCTGCTTCGATCTGGTTTCCGGAAGGAAGGCCGTTGCAGTCACATGGCCTTCGGCGTCGGACCGCACCTTTGCCCCGGCGCATGGATCTCGCACCAGGAGGCCGTCGTTGGCTCGAAAATTCTTTTAAGCCGAATGAAGAACCCTCGCATCAATGAAAACAAGATGCCTAAGGATATTGATGGAAAAAGCCCCGCTCCCATGGGCGGCGTTTCAGTACGTCAGCTATGGCTCGAGTACGACCTGTCTTAAACACAGGAACACGGTAAGGAACAAGTAATGGCTTCAACAATGAAAGAAGATCAGGTCACCGGCAGAAACGGCGTTGTTATCAGAAAGCACGCCCAGCGATCTGACGGCCCACCCAAATATCGTACGTACGAGGTATACCAGCGGGAACGTGTTGGCGAAAGCACCGAGAAAATGAAGCCGGGACAATTGATCTCGGAAAACTATCGGCAGGATCCATACCCAATCGTCGCAGTACTCCGCGAGCACTACCCCTGCTATCGCGACTGGCTGTCCAATAGCTACTGGATTACTGAATACAATGACGTCACCTCAGTCTTCACCGATGAAGCGAATTTTGAGACGCGGCCCAAGACCTGGATCTACGGCTTACAAAACCCAGGCCGCAACCTGAACGAGGAGTTGTCTTTACTGCAGGCCGAAGAAACATTCATTGATACACAGGCTGAGGGAATCGCAACGAGCATTGCGACGGGTCTTGCACAAAAAGGCCACGGCGATCTTGCCACTGGGTTTGCTGCACGCTTTTCGATGGACCTGTTACTCGCGTCTCTGGACATACCGGACGCCAATGCCGGTCAGTTCGCTTCTCTTTTCTGGCGAATGCAACGCGGTACCTCCTGGAACCCTGCCCTGCGAGAAGATGGCAAAAAGGCAATCGATGAGCTCACTCATTTTCTTGAACCTATCGTAGGCTTAAGGAAAAAAGAATCCGGCGAAGACCTGATCTCCGTCATGGTTCAATTGGCGCCCGACGACGAACCAGTCAACGTTCGGGATATCGTTGTCACCTTACTGGAACGAGACCATGAAACACTGCACGGCGCACTGGCCAACCTCTGGTTCCTTCTGCTGACGCATCCGGATGAACATCAACAGGCGATATCCGATCGACGTCTGATGAAACTGGCTTACCTCGAAACACTGCGGCACTCGACCCCGGTACTCTCTGCACATCGACATGCACGACATGAAGTTGAGCGGTTCGGCCGGCTGATTCCTGAAGGTGCCCAAATGGTTTGTTCCGCCGCTGCAGCCAACAGAGATCCAAAGATATTCAATGACCCCGACAGATTCATTGTTGATCGAAAAGACATGTGCCAACGTGAATCCCGTGGCCAGTACAGGGCTGATGGATTGGCCACCGGCATTTCCTTTGGTTTGGGCAAACCCTCTATCCATCCGGCTATTCCTGAGGACCGACCCAGATCACGCTATGCGCTAACCCGGGACACTGTGGTCACCGCCTCACAAACGCTGGTGTCACACCTGGACGATATTCAACTGGCAAAAGGTGCCTCGCCCCATCTGTCAGCACTGACAGTCGGTGAAATGCACACCTGCTGGAAACTACCGGTTACATTCTCAAAAAAATAATTAGGGAGCTTGTATGTCTGAAGCAATTAAAACCCCCGCGGCGGAAATCGACCCCCGGGTATTCGATACACCAGAGTTCCAGAAAGACCCATTTCCTATTTACCAGCAACTTCGCGATCACCATCCGATTTATCATGATCGCTTCCACAACCGATGGATTATTTCACGCTACTGGGATGTCGATGGCGCCTTCCAGGACAACGAAAGTTATGACCGGGCCGTGTACAAACCGGACGGTCCCTACGAATTCGGGTCCCGGCATATCTTCGGCCCCAACATACTTGAATATGGCAATAGCGGTGAGCATCGTCGCCTTCGCAATATTGTGGCGGGACAATTTGTCGGCCAGAAGTTGCAGGATTTCATTCCGATGATCCACCAGATATCGGATGAGGTCATCGACAAATTCATCGATGACGGCGAAGTCGAGATCGTAAGACAGTTCGCCAGCCAGCTACCCATCCGCGTCATTTCAAACATGCTTGGCTTACCGCGAGAAGACGAAGATACCTTTGTCGAATGGTACCAGGCCCTGATTGCGGGACTCGGTTTTGGTGGCGAACACCTGATGGCCGGGCTCGAGGCACGCAACGAGATGTGGAACTACATCGACCCCCTGATCACAGAAAGGTCAAAGAACCCCGGCGAAGACCTTTTGTCACGGATCTGCGTTGCAGAGATGGACGGCAGCAGAATGTCACCCGATGAAGTAAAAGGGTTTGTTGCCCTTCTGCTTGCTGCAGGCGGAGACACCACAGAAAAGGCGATCGCCAACATGTGGTATCACCTGATGTACACACGACCTGACCAGCTGCAGGATGTCATCGACAATGAAGACCTGTGGGAAAATACTTTTACGGAGATGATGCGATACGACCCTGTCGTCCACGCCCAGTTCCGACACACTACCCGTGAGATAGAGATACACGGGGATGTCATTCCCGAGCGTGCCGGCGTCATCCTTTACCTTGGTGCAGGCAACAGGGATGAACGAGCGTTCAAAGACCCCGACACCTTCAACATTCATCGCGATGACCTGCACATGGGTAAGGAAAACCGATCCGGCCGATACAAGGACGGAAAGAACGGCCACCTCGGTTTCGGTATAGGTCAGCATTTTTGCATGGGCTACGCCATGGCCAGACAGGAATCAGCCATTGCCTGCTCAAAACTGGCCGCCCGTATCAAAAACCCGCGTCCCAAGTTCGCTGAGCACGAGGGAATTTCCTCCCCGTCAATCGACTCCGGCGGGTTCAGAACCCCAGACGAACTCTGGATGACATTTGATAAAAACTAACGGCAAAACAATGATGCTAAGTGTAAGTA
>JABBBA010000126.1:0-6407 GCA_018607685.1 K189A clade bacterium
GGCTTCAGATGAATCTGCTTTGTAGATCGCAGCCAGGCTGGCAGCTGTATGTTCCGCCGTCATATTAGCCAGTGTATCTTTCAATCCGTCTGATAGCTCGTTGTAGGCAATGACCTGATTAGAGAATGCCGTGTCCCCACCGATCTCGGGTGTTTCAAGTGCATAGAGCATGGTGAGTTTGGGCGGCGCAGGGTTGTAAGTCATATCGGAATGCCAGTGCTGATTTACATCTCGCTTTTTCCCCGTGTTTTTAAGTTCAATCAGATCGGGATAGTCGTCCCTGCCTCCATAGGGGTGCCGAACCAATTGACCCCAGCGAGCACCAAACGCCATGTGTTGTTCGGGGGTGAGCGTCTGGCCAGGGAATGCCAGCACGCGATGCTGCAGAAACAGGCGATGGATTTCTTCCCATTGGCTGTCAGCTAATCGGGTGACATCGACGTCTAAAATAGTGGCGCCCAGCGGTGCTGACATTGGGACGACTTGCATGGCGGGTATCCGTATGTGCTTGGTTCAAGTATAGCCTCAAAATACTCTGATGCTCTATCTGGCCGACCACCATGTTCAGGGAAGAACATGCGGCGATCTTGTTCTCCGGTTGTACAACCAGCAGGTGACCTGGAACAGTTGTTTTTCCGCCGGGGTTTTATCAGTATGGTGTTCCTGCTGCCTGTAGCCTTAACGTCGGTCTTTTTTCTGAGGTGGTGGCTGAGTGAAAGCAGGGGTTAGGTGCCTCATTACCGTGAGGTTGTTTGTTTATCATGAAAGGAACCAGTCCAGATGGATATTGAAATCCCAAACTTTGGGGAATTGTTGGCCGAGCACCTGTCGGGTGTCCCGCAGGAAGCTTTTCCATACCTGCTCTCGCAGCTTGAACGAACCGCAGCAGCTCGTTACCGAGGATGGGCCGATGATGTGCCGGAACACAGTGATGGCATTATGGGTTGCTCAGCCCGGGAGGACGAAATTGCAGACCGCGTAGAGGCTATGTTTCCGCCGTCGGATGAGCATCGTGAACTGGTAGCAAGCATCATCCCCAGGGCGAAAGATACCTACTACAAGGCCTTCGAAGGCTTTACACCGATTGAGCAGATGTATATTCAGTCCAAAGCTGAGCGGCAGGGTGCCGGGGCGTGGCAAGTGCTTAAGGATGTGTATCCGGACAAGAGTGAAGAACTCGATGCAGTTTCTGCGATTGAAATCGCAAGCGCTGATTATTTGGATGTCCTGCTACCAACGCTTGCGTAGTTCTCTGGTTAGCTGACGACCGAAGCAATATCTTCAATAAACTGGTCAAGGGTATCCAGCTTCTTCTGGTTACAATCCGGACCCAGAGTGAAATCGGGGACAATGAGTTCATTGACCCCGATTTCAGCATAACCGGCTATCACATCCCGAAGCTCTGAAACCGTCCCCGCGATTTTGGCCGGCGCGTCTGTGCTCTCACGCATTTTTTTTGCGAAGGCTGCGTCGTCGGTCACAAACAAAAGCGCGACTGCAGATCGTTGAATCTCTGTGGGATCACGTCCCAGTTTCTCGCAGTGTTGGTCCAGAACAGCCATTTTCTGTTTGAGGAACTCAACATTACCCCAGACATTCCATTCGTCCGCATACTGCGCGGTAATCCTTAGCGTGACTTTTTCCCCACCACCACCAATCAGCAGGGGTAACGTATCCTGTTTTGGTTTGGGGACGAGTGGTGCATCATTAAGTGTGTAGTACTTCCCCTTAAAATTCGCCGAGGCTTCATTGAACAATGACTTAATGACCTGGCAGGCTTCCTCAAGTCTCTCAAGTCGGCCGGCAACGGTGTCGAATTCAATTCCGTACTTCTCATGCTCATTCTCCTGCCAGCCAGAGCCGAGACCTAGCACCAGTCGACCACCGCTGATGTGATCAACGGTTGCCGCCATTTTTGCCAGTACGGCGGGGTGTCTGTACGTGTTGCCGGTCACCAACGTACCCAGCCGAATTCGAGGAATCGTGGCAGCCAGGGCGGCCAGGGTTGTCCATGCCTCAGGTAGTGGTGCACTGGTGTCCTCGGCATTGGGCATAAAATGGTCAGCAAGCCAGATCCCATCCCATCCGGACTGCTCAACGTGGCTGCCTAACTGTTTCATGACGTCAAAGGACTGGTTGGGTTGTGGCCAGAAGCTGAATCTCATTTCGTGGTTTCCTTTGGGAGTTTGCGTAAACATTGATAGTCAATATGAACCGCAGCATATCACTAGTTCTATCGAGTAGACTGAAGCTTTTACACTGGAGCGCCTCGTGAAAATTTTCCTGTATGCGGTATTGGTATTGCTGGTGCTTGTGGTTTTTGCAGTGGGTTTCGTCCTTGTTCCGGCACATCTTCAAATCAGAAATTTGGACATTGAAATACCGGCACTTGAAGAAATCCAGGCGCTGGAGGTTTCCGAAATGGACATGCCGCAGGTCATAACCTTTGTGACAACAGCAGAGCAGGGAAGTGGTACTGGCGCCATAGGCCACGTTGGCGTGCTGGTTACCTGGCTAAGTGGTAAACAGCTGTTGATTGATACAGGTATGGACAATGAGGCTGCAATCGCCTTCGGAAAACCAATGGAGACACTTCTGGGCGCAGACCCCACGGAGGCCTATGGGCCTGTTGAAGAAATACTGGGAGAAGACATAAACGAAATCGAAGGCATCCTCTTTACACATCTGCACAGTGACCATACACAGGGGATGACAACGCTATGTGCCGCGATGGAGTCACCCGCGACTATTTACCAGACTAGCCAGCAGGCTGAGCAGCAGAATCATCTAACAGCGGGTGGTCAACAACTGGTTGATAGCTCGAGTTGTAAAAGGTCAATATTGAATGGTGAGCTCATTAAATCAATTGAGGGGTTTCCCGGCGTTTTCGCAATCGCGGCGGGCGGCCACACGCCCGGAAGCACAGTAATCGTGGTTCTGACAAAAAACCAGACCTCGATCTTCTCGGGCGATCTGACGAATGCCATCGCCAATGTCAGGAATAATGAAGGAAAGGGCTGGCTCTACAGCAACCTGATTGTGCCAGAAAACACCGTCCTGCTTGGTGCCTGGAGGTCCTGGCTCAAATCTGCAGATGAAGCCGAAGGTCTTTCTGTTTTTCCGGCACATGATATTGGTCATATGCGGCAGAGTGACATCATAGAACTGAAGTGACGCACTGTCGTATCTATTGAAGCGTCTCTCAGGAAACGGGCCGTTTTTGCGCCGCACAACACATGGGTTTATGGCATTGCCCATGCCAATAAAAGCGTCGCTTTCCGCTTCTGAATAATGCCAGAAATCGGGACGTAACTATCATATTGGTGTATAACAAAGTTGACCGTCGGGTGATGTAGTCTCGTTCAGTTCTGGGTCAGGCCGCCGGTCACCATAATAATAAGAGGGCCACCCATGAGTATTAACGAAGATGTAGGTTTTCGTCGCAAAGCATTGCGTCGCTGCTGTATTTCAGTCGGCATACTTGGATTGAGTATGACCAGCGGATTAACCTCCGCAGCAGAAATCGAAGAGATTGTGGTAACGGCACGTGCAGGGGAAGAATCTATTCGAAACATTCCGGTGGCGATTACCGCTGTCGGCGAAGAAAGAATGAACCAGTTTGGTATCGAGAGCATGATGGATCTCGAAGCCATGACGCCACAACTCAGTATCGGCCGAGCTACCAGTGGTAGCGGTACGTCGATTGCTATTCGTGGTATATCCTCGCCCAGTACCAGCATCGGTATTGAGCAGTCAGTCGCGGTCATTATTGACGGCGTCTACTTCCCACAGGGTAGAACGATTAACGAAGGGCTTTTCGATACGAATCAGGTATCAGTCCTGAAGGGACCCCAGGCATTGTACTTTGGTAAGAACGCCACGGCCGGTGTTATCTCTGTGAATACCAACAACCCCGGAGATGAATTCGAAGCCAGCGTGCGGGTCAACAACGAGTTTGAATCTGATGATCTCACGTTTGAGGGTATTGTCTCGATTCCTATCAATGACATGATCGGATTGCGGCTTGCTGTCCAGACATCTGAGATGGATGAAGGCTGGATTAAGAACAATGCTGCAGCAGGTGGCGACGCCTACGGCACCATTGATTCGTTTACCGGCGGCTTGGATTATTGGGATAACCCCAGGGCAACTGACTATTTTCCCCAGGAAGAAACGACTTACGTCCGCCTGACGGCGGCCGGGGATCTGAGTGATAATCTCGGTTATAACGTCAAGGTCTCTTACAGTAATTTCGAGCAGGCCTATTCCGGTGGAGGAGAGCTGTTCGATTGTTCGACGTTAAACGGCGTAGCGCATACCAGCCAGCTCGCGCCTGTCCAGCCACCGGGTCGCCAAACGCCACTGTATATACCGTTGCCGCTGCCGACTGTGGACTGCGCATTTGATGGCACCCGTGGCTGGAATGATGTGCCTCCTGAAATCGCTGCAGTCAACCCGCTGTTGAATCAATTTGGTAGTGGAGATTCCGGTGAGGAGTATGAGTCATTGATTGTGACCGGTACGTTCGACTGGAGCCTGGAGAGTATGGACATCACGGCGATCCTGAACTATCACGAGCAGGAGACGGGATGGGTCGGTGACCAGGATGGTGGTGAAATCACTTCGATCTTTGCGGCAGAAGAAAACGAGTTTGAAAACTACTCCGCTGAATTTCGCGCCGTCACCCGGTTCGATCAACCTGTGAACTTTGTGTTCGGTGCTTACTATCAGGACACAAACCTTAAGTTCGACCAGGATGTCATCTTTGCATTCGTGCCAATCCCTGGTTTAGGTGTGTTTGGTCCACGGAACAGTGACCCTGCGATCCCGAACCCCCACGATGAATTTACGGCTTATAATAAGCTGTCTGAAACAGATGGCACCACGGAGTCGGTTTATGGTGAGATCATTTGGGACATAGCGGATCGATGGCAACTGACTGCCGGTGCCCGCTATATTCACGAGGCCAAGGATTCCTACTTTATCCAGCCCTATGTCCATCCGTTCGTCACAGGGTTATTCATTCCCTACGACCCCGCTAATCCTGCAACGCGCGTTGAGTTCGACCAGACGTTCCATGACTGGATTCCTGAAGTCACGTTACGCTGGGAGATGACCGACGACGTGACTGTGTACGCTGCGTATAAGGAAGGCTTCAAGTCGGGCGGTTTTTCGAATAGCGCCATTCTCAGCAACCTGTCACCTCCTGGTTTTTTCGACTTTATCTTTGACCCCGAGGAAAATCAGGGTGGCGAAGTTGGCGTGAAAGCGTCCGTGCTGGACAACTCCATGCTGGTCACCTTCGAGGTGTTCTACTATGAATTCGATGATCTGCAGGTTGATTTTTTCAACTCACAACAGTTCGCTTATGTGACGGAAAATGCGGGTGGCTCAGAGACTTATGGTGGCGAGTTCCAGGCTGAGTGGGCGACACCTATCGAGGGCCTGACGGTCATGGGTTCCATTGGTTACCTTAAGTCTGAGTACACCTCTTTTGAGAATTTCTGCTATGTCGGACAGACGCCTGCGGAAGGATGTGGGCCTCTGGCACCAGGACAGAATGAGGCGGATCTCAGACAGGACCTGAAGGGAAACACGCGTCCCGGCGCCCCAAAGTGGAGCGGATTTCTCGCGGCCGTCTATGAGCGTCAAATTGGTGGCAACCTGCTGTTGGGCTTGTCTGCGAATATGCAGTACAAGGACGAAACTGTGCTCAGTTCTTCTGATCCCAACGCTGTTTATGAGTCCTACACCACTTATGATGCGGCCATTCGGCTTAGTACACTGGATCAAAAGTGGCAGCTGGCCGTCATTGGTAAGAACCTGGATGATGAACTGGCGATCCGGGGAGCGGGTAACGTTCCCGGTACCGGTGGTAACACAGGTACCGATGAAGGTTTTAGAGGTGACCTGAGTGGTGGTGCCATCCGCGGTAAGCAGGTGGAGCTTGAGCTGACCTGGAACTTCTAGTGCCATAGCTTTTTATGGAGGCCTTTTAAGGAAGTGAACTTTCGATCAGTAGTTCAGCGGTGAGGAAACTCTCCGCTGAGTTACTGGTGCTGCTCCCTTGGGGTTCGAGTGAGTGTCACCCTAGAATTCCATATCGGCCTGTTCTGGTCCGGTCGTTCGTTCGACCTCTCGATTGCAACGTTCAATTTCAACTATGTCATCTGGTGTTGCGTCTGGATAACGCTCTGTGAATTCAGCGAGTGAGGGACATTCGCTGGCCGCGGAAGATTGGTTAGCCCGGTCCGGGTTCGGCGTAGAAGGTGGGGGCTCAAACTCCACCGGTGACCCCGGTACTGGTCTGTTTTCTCCGAGCCAGTCAGTCACGATGACAATGGTCAGCATCATGCTGGCTATCATAATCAGTTTGTTCCTTGACACGGTTGACGCCTCAATAGGGG
>JABBBA010000126.1:6417-7032 GCA_018607685.1 K189A clade bacterium
TAGTTCAAAATCGTTAGGTTGGCTGCTTCAGGTTCATTAGCCGCTGCAATGTCGGCGCATAAGACCTCAGCAGAATCTTCCTAACTGCATTATGCTGTGGGCATACCTATTACAGTGGAGACGAAGATGGCGGATTTTGATGTGGTAATCAGGAATGGATCCCTGGTGGATGGTACCGGTAGCGAGCCGCTGCAGGGTGATATAGCCATTCTTGACGGAAAGATCGCTCAGATAGGAACAGTTGAAGGAACCGGTCGTGAGGAAATCGATGCCTCAAACCTGGCCGTCGCCCCCGGTTTCATCGACATTCACACGCACTTTGATCCACAGTTATGCTGGGACTCTCACGCGACGCCATCCATCGAGCACGGCATAACGACGGTTGTGACGGGTAACTGCTCTTTGAGCCTGGCTCCCATCAGGGATCGCGCCGCCGCCGATAAAATCGTCAGTATGTTCGGGGTCATCGAGGACATCAAAAAGAAGACCTTCGACGAAGCCGTACCGTTTACCTGGAACAGCTTCCCTGAATACATGGACCACATTCGACCGAAGCTCGGCATCAATGTGGGCGCTTTGATAGGGCATTCCGCCATTCGTCTATATGTGATGGGT
>JABBBA010000204.1 GCA_018607685.1 K189A clade bacterium
GCCGATAACAGCATCTCCGGAAAAATGGCCAAAACCGTTTTCAATGCGCTGTGGGAAGGTAAGACTGACTCGGTCGACGACTATATTCAATCAGAAGGCCTGGAGCAGGTCTCAGATAGCAGTGAGCTTGAACCCATTGTCGATCGCATCATCGCTGACAATCCCAAACAGGCTGAGCAATATAGAAGTGGCAAAACAAAATTGCTTGGTTTCTTCGTAGGCCAGGTAATGAAGGAAACGGCAGGTAAAGCCAACCCACAACAGGTCAACGACCTGGTTATCTCAAGGCTGAACGAATGACCAGCGAAGAACGCACTGGTCGGGACTCTTAACCGGGATTATTCCCTGGAACAATCAATAGGCAGGGACTAAAAGCGGCCGGCAAACTCCATGATTCGCGCGGCATTCGCACCCACATCACCCTGTCCAACCCGCGACATTGATCGCAGATCAATTCTGGAGCCTTCCCCTTCCGCGACGATCCTGACGACCATATCGTCCTTGAAACCAAACCAGAAGGTAGTAGCTGTTGCTTCCACTAAACCGGCCTCCCTGTCGACAGCCACAATCTCAAGACCCATAGCCTGCAAAGTCGTTTCCGTTCGGTCAACCGCATCCGCCACGGACAGGTCGGTTTCGATGGCCCCCAGGTCAGGATAGGCCTCCATAGTCGTCGCGCCAAGCTTCTCCGCAGGCCATTCTTCAGAAGCACCGTACTCGACGCCGTTCGGAGCAGTCGCCCGCAGGGGGAGAATCGCTACAAACTCAGGTGGATTAGCGGTGTCTGTGGTTATGTCATGAATAGGAGGAACATCACCCGCCGCCGCCATTTTGGGGCCCATAATCCCAACAGGCACCAGACCGAGGATCATCGCCAGCATCACCAGATTTCGATTTCTGCCGAGGTCAGACCGGATTGCAATGACCAGATAGATCAGTCCAGCCAGAAAAACGAGCGCTCCGCCGGCTACGGCAACCAATAAACTGATCAACGAAGGCGCCAAAGGCACCAGGGAAAATTTGTACCCCAACGGGCCCGTCAAAAGAATAATCAGAAGAACTACAGCACTAACCAAAAGCACTCGCGTTGATGTTTTTACCTGTTCCATAATTTCTCTCCAGTCCTAACTGATTTACACTACCGGGCTCTTAACATTGTATAAGAGCAAACAAGTGGCATCTTCGCTGATAAACATTAATGAGGCAACAACCGGAGAGCTCCAGCAGCTACAGGGCATAGGTCCCAAGAGGTCAACCTATATCATCGATTTTAGAAGCCGCGTGGACCTGATACGCAATACTTTCGATCTCGCTACTGCAACCGGACTAAGTATCAAGGCCGCAGAACAACTTGCTCCCCGAATCGAATGGAAAACCAAGGCAATGCAGCCATTCGGACTGTGGCCTGCCGCGCTTGTGACCCTCGCAAGTTTCTGGTTGGTCGTTAGCGGTTTTGATCAACTCGCCAGCGAGCAGCTTTTCGCGCCCTATAGCTATTTCAACCTCTCTCTAGCGTTAATACTACTGGGAGGACTTGTCATGACCGGCGATATGGCTGTCGCGACGATCCGTGGCCGCCCGGGAAAATCCAGCCGGGTCTCTATTCTCGCAGTATGTCTGTTTTCCGCGGGCTTCGTGATTCTGATGCTCCTGTCCGCTTCGACCCTCTTTGTCACCTATCCCGTAAATTTCCAGAATACCCTTGGAAGTACGTTTCTGTTTATTGGTTATTGTGCGCTGATGTTTTGGCTTATTTATGGCCCTGCATTTTGTCTGAGGCTTTTCATTGAAGACAAACAACTGGAGAAGCTCGACTCATCAAAGTTCCTGTACGATATCTCTCTTGTACTCGTTCCATTTCTACCTCTCTACACGATGGTCTGCACTCTGGATCTGTATAACGACCCGAACTGGACCACTGAGATATTTGCTTTTTGGTGTGCAGCCGTCGTGACCCTTGGCGGCCTGGACCTGGTGAGAGGCCGATCCGCATTCATCGGCATCCTGTCTGAAACAGACCGGAGCCGCTTTCGGTTTGCGTATTTCGCCAGGGGACGAAGGGAGGAAGCTAACAGGACAGCAAGAGCGTTGGGATGGATTTGCCTGGGCGAGGCAGCAGCTCTTCTGGTGATAGCTGCCGCCGGAGTCACACTACCTTAATGTGCCAGGGTTCATAGCGAACGCCGAACATGTTGTCTTGTGGATAGCGAATGTCAACATAACCAAGATCGACCAGTTTCCGGAATTCATCGGTCTCAGCGAACGCCTGGGTAAAGTTTTTTCGGCCAAAGCCGATCTTGCCCACATCAAAATCACCCACTCCATGATAAGAATGGCCAGGAGGCGCAAGACTTCGTGATGCTTTTGACAGGTTCCCTTTTGATTGAATCGTCTTTGCCAGAAACAGGTGAGTCTGTTTGACAACGCCCCTGATTCCAGAGGTCAGCACGATATTGTTGCCCAAATCCTGCTGGAGTTTTTTGTAGAGTCTTTCGGATTCACCCCTGTAAAGGAAATGACCGGTGCGTCCGACTTTCTTACGATCTTTTTCCGGAATGGCCGCACTCAACTCATTGATCACCTTCTTGCCCAGAAACCCATATCGCTGAGCATTCGCTGTGAATAACTCTTCCAGGAACGTCTTTTCTGCCTGCGTGAATTCGCCAACGCTGCTGTAACGCCGGCCATGCGCAAGCATTTCGTCAAAACTCACCACATTGAAGTTTCCGTGGCCCACCAGGTTTTGAACACGATCTATACGTTTAAAACTGGAAATAAGAATGGGGTAACGATCCCGATCGAGGTAGGTGTCCTCGCCATGGGACTTCTCATAATGGGTCATCTTGGCAATATACTGGCCCAGATCAGGGCTGCTTGTCGTCGCCAGAATTGGTCGATCCGTGCCTTCGAAATCTACTGGGTTTGGAAGAAAAGCATTGAGGTAGTCAGCGGAATTTGGCGCCGGAGTAGACATTAATTCAATGGAGTTTGCTATTTCCCGGATGCTGGCGTCCATATCCTCAAATGGAACATTTTCAGGCAGGGACACAGAACGATGAACAAGCTGTCCGCTCATCGCTGCTACCGTCCCTATTGAAAAAACCTTTAGGAAATCCCTTCGTTCCACGCCTTCTAAACCTGCTCTACCAAGGCGTTTCATACTACCCAACAAGTGCAATATTTTCTACTAAAGCAGTAGCTTAGCGCCTGAAATTAACAAACTAATTGAGCCAACCACTGATGAAATCACCGACCGCCGTCAATTACAACCGTTTGTCCGGTCATAAAGCTACCCGCCCTGGAAGCAAGAAAAACTGCCGCGCCGCCGATTTCCTCGGGCTCACCAATTCTCCTGAGACTCGCATTCGCCGTGGTCGCCTTCAAGGTCTCCGGGTTCTCCCACAATGCCTTCGCGAAGTCGGTACGAATCAGGCCCGGGGCGATAGCATTCGCACGAATATTGTGAGGACCAAACTCTGTTGCAATATTTCTGGCCAGCGCCATATCTGCGGCCTTTGAAATACCGTAGGTTCCCAGCACCGCACTTCCATTCAACCCTCCGACGCTCGAGACAATCAGAATCACACCATCTTTGCGTTCGACCATTTCCGGCAGTACTAACTGGCAAAGCCAATGGTTCGACTTCACATTGGAATCAAGAATCTTTTCAAATGCTGTATCGGGGATGTCCATCATGGAACCGTAGTAGGGATTGACCGCGGCATTGCAGACCAGAATATCAATCTTACCCAGCTGCGTCCGGGCGCTGTCTACCAGCTGCTGCATCTGTTCCTTGTAACCAATATGGCACGGGATGGGGATGGCCTTACCGCCCTTCCCATTCAGCCCAGCGTTAATTTCATCCGCAACGCTGATGCAGGCATCTTCTTTCCGGCTTGAGATCACGACATCAGCGCCATTAAACGCCATCTGCTCCGCAATCGCCCGCCCGATACCTTTCGTGGATCCGGTGACCACGGCAACTTTGCCGGATAAATCAAACAAGTTTTCCATTAGTAATCCGCCGCTTTTATCAGCCTGCAAGCTACCTAGCTGGGATGAGTCTGTCAATCTACCAAAGTGGTTGCCATGGGTTCCTAAATCAGGGAAAGTTTCATTCGATCAAACCATCCACCCAAAACACAGGATGATCAAAGGAGATTCACATGAAGGTTCGAATTTTCAGGCAGCGCGTCTCACAGGTTCACGAGAGCGAAGTGGAAATCAACGATTGGCTCGCGGAGATGGCTGACTCCATCAGTATAAAATTCGTCGAACAAGCCGCATATCTCACTGACAACAGTGATAATGGCCAGCCCGGTTATGTCATTTCGGTCTGGTACGAGGAAAGTTAGCTCTTTCTTGTCCGAGGACTCAACAGCGCGGTGGCTATTTCCCGGCAACCTTTTGATTCTTAAGCTAACATTATCCCGATGTCGCACCGGTTTTACCTGAGTTCAGCCTTTCTGGACGGGAACTAGCCTGGCTGAATCTCTCTGCCGCGGCTCACGACCATGAACGGTTTTTCCAGCACCTCAAGATTTATTAACGGGTTCTCTTCGTAGAGGACAAAATCCGCAGAGTAGCCGGGTCGGATTCGACCCGTAATGTCGCCCAGGCCTATGGCCTCCGCACAATCCGATGTGGCGGCCCGCAGAACCTCCACCGCAGACAACCCTGCAAAATGGGCAAAAACCGGTAGCGCCCTTGGCAGGTCATGGTGAAACACATTCGGGATGCCAGCGTCGGTTGACGCGATCAGCCGAATCCCGGCTGCCTTCATGTTCCTGTAGTTCTCCTGCACCATTTCAGTAAAGTCTTTCTGTGTGAATCTCTTCCAACCGGCGTTGATCGTTGGAGATACCCATACGCCATTGTTGGCCATGAGCGAAACAACAGCGGGGTCGAATGTTTTGCCCCAACCGGATTCTCCAACCCATGAACAATGTTCCACCGTTGTAACACCCGCCGAGGCGGCCTGACGAATACCATCGGTACCGTGACAGTGTGCCGCAACATGGTAGCCGTACCGCTTAGCAACCGCGACAACGTTCGTCACGGTTTGATCCTTAAACTGGCTATCTACCGGACGTGAACCCGGCGTAATATTGCCGCCCGTTACCATCATCTTGATCAGGTCGACGCCTTTTTCTCTCTGGCGTTCCAACACGGCAACGGTCTCTTCATCGGTCGCTTCCCCGCCCCAGAAATGACAATGGCCTCCGACAGAGGTAATAGGCTGGCCAGCACAAATCAGCCTGGGTCCAATTGTTTTACCCGCGGCAATTTCATCACGGACGTCTAGTTCGAGATACTCTCCGCCCCCTAAGTCTCTTGCTGTCGTGATGCCTGCCCTAACCATCATGGCAGCACGCTGGCGAATATATTCCGTGACTTTTTCCCTACCGGGAGCAGTGTGTTGTAGTGGATCCTTTTCCTCAGGATCCAGGCACATATGGACGTGCGCATCAATCAAACCCGGAATCGCAAACAGTCCATTCATATCTCGAACCTGATCATTTGGATCGGTCGATTCAGAAACAAACTTCCCATCAGCTACCACCAGGGCACCTTGTTGCACGCTGGTTGATTCACCATCCCAGATATTCAGGTTTTCATATCGCACGGTAGAATTTCCTATTGTCGTTTCTCGTTGTAGACAACCAGAGAGGACATCACAAAGTTGAACACACTCGCTACGCCGACGCCGGCGATCAACGCCAAAAGTCGATAGTCGTCGAAGTAAGCTATACGGCTGGTCAGTATGTAGTAGACCCCCCAGTTAAGCGAGAATCCAATCAGGCTGGTCAAAACAAATTCAAACCACTGCCTCCCCTGAGGTCGACGTTTGCGCTCACCAAAGGTCGCAATGCGATTCAGATACCAGTTAGAGCTGACGGCAGGCCAGAAAGAACATGCCCGGGCTAACTGATGGGGCATCCCCATAATCTGTAACAAATAATAAAACGCGAGATCCACAACAAAACCACCGGCCCCGACGGCACCATAGCTAAGGAACTCTCCGAGCGTGCCAAACCTGGCGGTATATAACCTTCGAAGATGCCTTAGAAATTTTATCTGCTGATTCAGGTTAAGTTTACTTTCGCCTATCTCCCTGTCAGAAAAATTGATGGGTACCTCACGAACAACGCTGAAGTTACCTCTTACCATTAACTCAAGGCCAATCTTGTAGCCAATTGGGTTAAGGCGATCGTAGTCTTCAATTTGATCCCGCCGAAAGGCAAAGAAACCTGACATCGGGTCCTGGCATTGCACCAGGGGTCTTGTGATCAGTGTCGCGATGTGGGAATTAAAAAATCGCCAGAGGCTCCATCTTCGATCAAAACTACCGTGCTCAACGTAGCGGCTTCCAACCACAAAGGCAGACTCATCTTCCAACAGCGTCCGGTACATTGCCGGGATCAAATCCGGGGGGTGGGATAGATCCGCATCCATCACTAAAATATGTTCACCCTGTGCAGCCAGTGTGCCGTCGATTACGCTCATCGACAGATCCCGTTCTCGGCCCTTGGGCTGAATCAAACGCACAGGATGGTCCGGTATCAGTTGATCAATAACCTCCTTGATCCCATCCGGTGAATTGTCATCGACAATGATCACTTCATAGGAGATATCAGTTTCTTTCAGAGCGTCAGAGATTCCAGCAATAAGCGGGGGGATGTTCTCTTCTTCCAAATAGGTCGGTACAACAATGCTCAGCATTTAGTCGCTATCCACTCGGTGTGTATTCTCGATTCACTCATTGTTTAAACTATTCACAGCCGTTTCCATCAAACCTGTTTAACAGATCGCGAGCGCTCGCTTCCAGACTTAGCTGACGATAGGTTTGATACAACGGACACACGCTAGTATTTCCGGCCTTTGGGTTCAAGGAAATCGACCGTTCAAAGTGACCGGCGGCCATTTTCAGGCTTGCCGGTTCAATTAACGCGACTCTGCCCCGGTATTCTTCCAAAAGTGCCTGGATACGTATGTTTGCTCGAGGCGACATCTGTGCCGCGGCAG